>JACCYV010000259.1 GCA_013696305.1 Nitrospira sp. | reverse complement strand
CATAGGACTTTAGCGGAACCTTACCTGGTTTTGAAACTTCACCCAATACGTATACATAATAGCTATTCACCTCTTTTACCTGCACGGATACGGTCGGGTTAGACATGAACTCTGCGAGCCCGTCCGCGATTCTCTTAGCTAAAACATTGGACGTCATCCCTGCCGCCTGAATATCGCCGATCAAGGGCATTGAAATTTTCCCATCGGGGCGGATAATTACTTCCCGCGATACGTCTTGGTTGCGCCAAACATTCACAACCAAAACGTCTTCAGGCCCTAACAAAAATTCATTTGGGGGGATATAGGTGACGTTAAAATCTATCTGCTCATTGCCGATCCAGCACCCAGGGAGAGCCAGCAGCACGCTAAAAACAATACATACCCCCCCCCGCAAGCTTCTGCAACCGAAAGTTTTCAATTTTCTCAACTCCTTTGATTCTCTTCCGCTAAATCTCACAGGCACTGGCCACAATCTTTCTACCTGGAAGGCAGGACCACCATAGTTTCGGAAGGCACAACAATTTGGTCTCCCGGCTTCAACTCTATATTCTGATCAGAGCCATCTCGCAATACAATGTCGTCATAACTTGCTTTAATCTTGTGCAGCCCTTCGCCATCTTTCCCGAATCGAAATACAACGATCTTATTGCGTGCTGCAACCTGCGTAAAACCGTGAGCGATCGTGATCGCTTGCAATAAGGTTGTTTTGCTCTTCAACGGATACTTACCAGGAGCATTTACCTCGCCCAGAACGTAAATCTGGTAACTATTTACTTCTTTAACCAGGATCGAAACTGTCGGATTTTCCATATACGACTTCAGGCGTGCAGAAATCTCCTCTGTTAACTGCCCTGCTGTCCGCCCCACGGCCGACACATCCCCGATTAATGGAAGAGAAATTCTTCCATCAGGCCGAACCTGAACCTGTTTTGAGAGATCTGCATTTTTCCACACCGTGATTTCCAGAACATCTTCGGGTCCCATTATATAATCTGGCGTAACTGTGAGAGAAGACTTCTCCGCTCCCTCCACTCCATGACGTGGTCCAGCAGTGGTTGGAGCTTGAGGCGATCCTGCTACCAATGTAATCCCTGAGGCGTACTCTAACTGGTTTGCATGCGCCACACTGACTAGGTTTGCAACAAGTATGCATACACAGAATGCAAGCTTAACATTCATGACTCATTCTCCTGAAGAAATTCCAAGTAAAATACTTGCTCGCACCTTTAGGCCCTCTACTTATATCCCATAGAAAAGAGAAACTTCAGTCTACGAAGAACGATGCCTCTCTTTCCGACGAAGAAAATGGCAATCTTCTCGTCCAACGCACTTCCGCCAACGTAGGCGTTTCGGCTAAGGCAATGGGTGTCGGAACATGGACCTTCATTACTTGATCAAGCACCGGCTCCTGATCCATGAGAATCAGCATTCCCCCACTGCTTATGTTTAACGATAGTGCTCGGCCATACAGCACTTTCGCGCCTACGTCACGATCCGGAAGAGATAATTCATACGGAATCGGCCGAAGCAACGCCACTCGCTCAGCATGGTTTTGGTGGGTTTGGAAGATAGGCCAGTTCCAACCTTGCTGCACTGAGGGATTAATCTTTTGATGAAGGTCTCGCATCGCTAGACGACTCCTTTATCCACTCATAAGCAGAGCGATACTTGCTTGGGGATAAAGTAACTATTCATGCTGTTCAATCCTTCTATACGCTCTATACGCTTTGTAACTGATTGTTTAAATTGCATAAATAAGTTTGCAATTGGCCTGTGATTCCTTATTTTGGCTTGAGGGGAAATCTAGATACCGATCAATGGAGACATGGGGAGTATAGAAGTAACGGCCTTAACGAACAATATCAATCGCGTATCGCTCACACCCTCCGAAGTATAATTTGACTACCTCGAAAGTATTATGTAGCATTACTAGTAGCACTCACACACTTCAGGGTATCAGAAATAGCTCAATTGTCTACATAGATCAATGACCTTACGGAGTATCGCCGTGACTCAAAACGCAATCAATCCTCAGGAACCCGCAGATAATGTGGTCGACCAGCGCGCAGGTGCCGGAATTGTCGTTCTCACTTCTTCTATGCAACTGCTGCACATGAATCGTCAAGCTGCTGAGCTTTCCAAGCTTATCAACATGACGGAGAACGGTGGAGCGCCGGCAAAAGCCGCACACGGAGTGCTTCCTTCAGCGCTGACAGAACTTTGCGCTGAACTTACAAAAGCGCTCCAAGTCCGCACGGAAGCCAAGGATTGGGAACAATTTGAGGTTAAGCGGGTGGCGGGAAACCCGAATCAGCCTGTACTTCTTCGTGGATTTGGACTTCCTGACAAAGGCGGGATCCAACATGCACGATTAGTCGTGACATTAGAAGAACTTGGGCGCCGGCAACAGCTCAGCACCGATCAAGCCAAGGAACGGTTTCACCTTACAAACAGAGAGCAGTCCGTGGTCGAAAACCTTGCTAAAGGCTGGACTAATAAGGAAATAGCCAATGCCCTGAAAATCACAGAGCAAACGGTCAAAGAGCACATCAAACACATCATGCGAAAAACAAATTCCACAACACGAACAGGAGTCCTCGTTCAGGTCTTTCGCTCATAACCCGCTGACAGCGGTGACCCTGTTTGTGTGGACAGAATGTTCCCGTCCTTACGTGGTGCCTCGCGGTGTCTGCCTATATTAAAAGTTTCCTGCCTGCACGACATCCTCGAGACTATTGATATCCAACCAGTGCCCGACGGTATACAACACTCGAACGGGGTGTTGTCGTTTCAGCAATTCTTGCAACAACCTCGGGATGCCAGCCTTACGATTCGTTGGATCGGCGAGGATTTCCAAAAGAATCCCGTTGATTTGGCTGGCTGCGCCCGAGGAAAGTTTGAGAAACCCCATCCAGACCCCGTGAATCCCTGCGCCGGGAACTTCATTTCCAAGTTGTTTTAAATAGACCTTGGCATTGAAAGCTCTCCGAGAATTCGGGACGGAGCACTCCACATAACCACCAAGACGGGCATAACTGATCCGATCCTGCCAATTGCTATCTACGAAAATCACACAATCATCTTGCTCCTGGCACAATGCCTGCGGAATATACTTATTGAACAGCACGTCCCCGTACGAAATGATCGTAGACTGAAAATGTCCTTTCCTGGATTGCAACGCCTTTGATAGGGAATGCAGTTCGCCGGTTGAGGAAAAGTCATTATTATCAATATAGGTCAGGTTGGGAAGATTGACGGCCTCCTTCTTGTACCCACGAACAACCAGGACATCCTTGATCCCGACCGCATGATAGGCGTCGACGATATGGCTCAGGATCGGTGCGCCCTGAATGGTGACCATCGTTTTGGGTTGCGCTTCCGTGAGTTCTCCCAGTTCATCGCCTCGAGAAGCAGCTAGCACCACCGCCGAGGTGCCCTCGGCACCCCGGGGAAGATAGCGTTCTTCAGCCTCCAACAATTCCGCGGCGTTCTGCAGCCGGAATATTTCGGAGACTGGAGCCACTCTATCTTCGATGGATAGTAGGTTTTCACTTTCCTTTAAGGCTTTCGCGGTTTTCTGCATAGTGGCCACGGCCGCTCTTAGCATGTGATTCGCCCAAATCACCATCGAAAAACCCTGCTGTCTGAACACCTCAGTGGGCGTGGAATAATATTTTGTGGGAACGATCACGACAGGACATCGATCCCCCCATTCCCGCTTAAACGCGAGGATCTCATCAGGAACGGAAAGAGCACTGTGAATGAGAATGCCGTCCGCTCCCGCCTGATGATAGGCCTCGGCTCGACGCAGCGCTTCCGCCAGCCCCCAGCCGCAGATGAACGCCTCCACCCTGGCAATAATACTAAACTCCGGATCGGTCTGCGCATCCTTCCCGGCCTTAATTTTTCCGCAAAATTCATGCATATCAGCAAGAGGTTGAGCGTCTCCCTTCAGAAAACTATTTGTCTTGGGAAACAATTTGTCCTCGATGCAGACCGCAGCAATGTTGCGCTGTTCCAGTTTGCGGATCAGTCGCTGCATGTTATTGAAATTACCGTATCCCGTGTCACCGTCGAGGAGGATAGGGATTCGGGTTGCATCGGACATGAATTCAAGATCTTCCAGAACTTGAGTCCAGCTCGCTTCGTTATTGTCACGAACTCCAAATTGAGCAGAGATGGATAGACCGCTTGCCCAGATGCCAAGAAAACCGGCCTCCTCAACGATTTTTGCGCTGAGGCCATTGTGAGCTTCACAGATGAATTCCAGTTGCTCGGAAAGAAGGAGGTTTCTAAACTGACGCGCCTTAGTATGCACTGGTCTCGAATTCATAGGCGGAAGAACCTTTCTCGAAAAGATTTCACGCTGCGTCCATGGTCTGTGGAAATATCATTGAACCTGGAACCTGCC
>JACCYV010000249.1 GCA_013696305.1 Nitrospira sp. | reverse complement strand
ATTCGAGCATTAATCTCTCCTCCGAGCAACATCACGACTCCGGTCAAATAGAGCCACAACATGAGGACGATGACTCCCGCAATGGAGCCATAGGCGGCATTATAGTTACTGAAGTTTTCGACATAGGCTTTAAATCCGAGCGATACCCCCAGCCAGAGCGATACGGCGCAGACCGAGCCGGGAGTCACCCACCGCCAGTCATGTTCCACGTCGGGACAAACATAGTAGATGACCGCCAGGGCAAACAGCATGAGGAAGACGGCGACCGGCCATTGCAGAACATTCCAGGCGATGACGAACAGCCACCCCATGCCGACGAAATCGGCTATCCATTCGCCGATGCGGGCGCCGTACAGCACCAACGTGGTGGAGGCGATGATGAATCCCGCCAGCCCGATAGTCAGCAATGCGGCGATGAGCCGGACTTTCCAATAGGGACGGGTTTCAGTAGCGCTGTAGACGACATTGAGCGATTCCATGATTGCGGTTACACCGCTCGAGGAGGCCCAGAGCGCGCCCAGGAGTCCTAAGGAGAGAATGTCGCCGCTGCTGCCTTTGACCACATTATCCAAATACTTTTCCAGCAGTGAGAGCGCGTCGGCAGGCAAGACCGTCCGAAGATTCAGCATCAATTCCGGGATCGTCTCCTGGAGTGGAAAGAGTCCGATGAGCGCCGTGAGAAATAAGAGCGCCGGAAAGAGAGCCAGTAGGAAATAGTAGGCGAGCTGGGCGGCCCGTCCCACAATGTCGTCCTTTAGACTCTCTTCCCAGATACGCTGTCCGAAGACTTTCCACCCCAGGCCGCCGAGTTTCCAGGGGTTCCGACGTGGTGAGGAACTGGTCAACGAAGCCGGCACAACTTCGTCTCCCTTCGGACTGAATCGCCGGGTCGGTTCAACGAAAGGTGTCTTCCTGGCCGCATAGTCAATGACCAGGCCGGCTCTCCGGTTCTTGCGGAATCACCGAAATGGTGCCGCTGGTTTCCAATACGGCATACTTGATCTGGTCCATGCGCTCAATGCCGTGTTCCCGTCCGGCGCGCAGCACATCCTGCTGATCTACGCGCGCTTTGCGCATGAGGTCTGCCAGCGGACGACCGTGCTCGACGATCACCACGGGTTTTCCATCAAGCCATCGTTCCAAAAATGGCGCCCGTTGCTTCACGAGAGAGAGCAGGATGTCCAGTCCGATCAGGGTGAGAATAACCAACATGCCGTTGGTCAGAGAATAATCATTCCCGATCATGGCATTTTGCGTGGCCTCGCTGATGATGAGGAGCAGGGCCAGGTCGAAGACCGTCGTTTGCGCGAGCGTGCGCCGGCCGGCCAGACGGAAGACCAGGAGGAGAAAGATATAGATGGCTGTGCCCCGCAAAACCGCATCCATGATCGTTCCTACGGGTAGACGTACTGAGTAAATCGCACCCACTCGTGGTCGCCGATGCGAATCAACCCGGTGACCGGCCCGATAGTCTGGAATGAGGCGGAGAATTGCAGGATGGCTGGGTCATCGGAACTGACGAAAAATTCCAATGCGATTCCGTCGGCGATTCTCGTAGTCTTTGCGGGCGTCGGCACGATATTTTGCAGCGTGATATCTTGAAGATATCGATCGTGGAATTGTACCCGAATCGTATCGAATGTCCTCGGGAGACCGGAAATAGACAGGGTGATGCGGGTCAGCCGGTCGTATCGCAGGAAACGCTCATAATCGACCCTTACACGTCCCGATGCATCATGGATCGTCGCATCGGCCAGCATGCCATGGCCGAACAAACCGATCAGGGCGCCGCACAAGACCAGCGTCAGCAACACCCATCCTACACGCTGGAGCCGCCAACATCGAAATTGGAAAGCAAGATCCTGCTGGAAACCCAGATCCTGAGGCATGGCGCTCGTTATGGCGCGGACGCCCGATGCTCGGCAGAGGTGCAGGCACGGCTTCCGCTCGTCTGCGGGGAGGCCTTGGAATCCTTGGAGCGCGATGAGTGGTCCTGTGACGGCATGAGGGTCGACAGGTTGACGCCGAAAGAACGTGCGATCTCCGGCATCATTTTGCGCGCCACTTCGAAGATCAGAGAACGGCCGGTTTCCATGAGAACCGTTTTGGCTTTCTCGGCCTCCTGGCTGAATTCATGCGACATGGTATCCCAGACGCTCGAGCGGTCCTGAGCCTCCCGCACCGCACTGGACTGCGGTCCCGTGGGATAATATTCATACACTCCCTCCGATTGACTCGAAGCGCCGGGTTGTCGAGCGGATTCCGGCATGACCCTCGACGCATGCGCGCGCGACGGATAATAGGGATAGACTCCGCTCCGCTGAGACTGGGTGCGGGACTCTATCAAGCCTATAGCAAAACCAGCGCACAACGCTCCGCCCAGCATGAGCCAGGGATATTCGTCGACTTTCTGAATGGGGTCCAGGGCCGCTTTAGTTTTGTCAACCATGTGAGTGACGCTCTGGGTCGTTTCATCAAGCATGCGCGAAAATTTCATGGTCGCTCCCTCCGCCGTATCTTTGATGCGTTGTTCCAACATCTCGAGCTTCTCGGCAATGGCGACTCTCGTATGGACGATGTCTTTTAGGTCTTGGTCGAGAGGACTTGTTCTTTGATCCATCGGGCGTCTTCCTTTATAGAGTGAACTGTGCGGAATGGCCACAGCCGCAATGTGGCACCTAACTTTAACAGGCTATAGAAAAGGATACCGCCTATAGCGGCGCAGATCACGCCGACTACTCCGTAACAGGCCCACAGTGGCAAGGTGGTGTAGGTCTGGAGAAGATACACCATCGTGAGCAGAAAGAAGGTCACGGCCGCCAGGCTTAAGATGATGCCAAGCGCAGCGTGAAGAAGTCCCAGTGCGACCTTGCGCACTTCAAGCTGCATTTCGTGCTGCGCAAGACGAATCTCTTGCGTCAGGAGACGTCGCAAATCTGCCACCAGACCGTTGACCAGACCGCCAATCGAGATAGGATGGGGGTTATCCATGGAGAGTTCCTTTATTCACGGTTCAATCCGTCCGAAGGCGCGATACTAAATAGCCGCATCCTACTCCTAGGAGGAGGGTTTGGAGGGGATAGCGCCGAATCAGCGTTTCGAGGTCTTCTACGATTCCGCCCATTCCTTCCCGCTGAAGATAGTCGGCCGTCTGTTGAACGCCCCTTGAAATTGTTTCCGCAGCGTCACCCATTTTGCCGCCTCCAGGCATAGCCTGACGCAGGCTCTCGGCAGCAGACCCTATCGCGTCTCCCGCCTTCCTGGTCATGTTTTCGGCCGATTCAAACGTGTCTGTCGCGGCGCCTCTTATTGTCGATCCATCTGTTTCCTTCAGGCCCATCTTTTCGCGCTCCATGTGGTCCCTCCTCAATAAACGGTTCTGGTCACTAATCTCATGAGCTGGAATAGGGGAGATTGCTTCGCTGCTTTTTTCACTCCACATTGCGAGACTAGTCCCCTGTTTTGTTTTCCTGAACTGGGCAAAGCCCTAGGGACGGATCGTGTAAAATCCCCCTTCATGGCCTCTGTTCCGATCTGGGAAAAATCCCAGAGATTGATGACTCGGAGGGGAGGGTATGTCGCGCGGCGACTTACATTCTGTGCGAGCAGTGACTGATGAGGTCTATGGATGTCTGCTGCATGGAATCTGGGGATGATCACGGAGACCTAGTAAAAACTTCACGACGGGCATCGACTGGCCAACACGCCGTCATCACGGTTGTTCCAATGGGTGTGGCGGCAGCACCTCGACAAGAGGGAACATGTCGCGTTCTTCGGCCATAAAATGTGCTCGAACGGTTTGCATCATGTCTTCAAAAAATTCGTCCAACGCTTGATCATCATCGGTTTCGGATTGCTGCAATTCACTCATCATTGCCTTGACCTCGTCATGCTCCAGCAAGGCTTCCTGCACGAATCGTCGGCCCTGTTCGCCACAATTTCGGACTTCCCCATACAGTAACTCTTCCTCCATTTGTAAGTGAGAGGCGAGTTGGTGAAGAATTTGGTCCACTACGGCGTGGCGTGAATCGGTTGGAGCGTTCAGGTACAGCTGGTATAAGGCCAGGATATGACGATGATCATCGCGGACGAGTTTCCTGATATCACCGGCCGGCACGAAGGTTCCGGAATTTTTTTCGGGGGTCATAATACTTCCTCCCTCGAGTATCGATGGCGGGCTCTGTTGTGATGGTCACTGGGACTAACCGTAGCGGGTTCTACCTGAAGTGCGAACTGGGTAAGTCCCTAATTATGCAAACGTAGCAAGGCAGCGGAGGGACGCTCCAACGGAAGGTGGTACGGACGGCAATTAGGAGAATGATGGGGAGGATTGTTAAGCGGTGTGCCGGGCGGCGACACCATCCTAGAGCGCAGGCTGAAGCACGCAGCGGTATGCGCGCTTCAGCCTCGAATCGATCTAATGGGGTTCCTTCTTC
>JACCYV010000243.1 GCA_013696305.1 Nitrospira sp. | reverse complement strand
ATGCGACGTGGGATGAGGATGTCATGAAGGCATCCGAACTGGTCATGGTGGATTTTTGGGCCGTCTGGTGTGGACCTTGTCAGATGGTCGCTCCGATCGTCGATGAATTGGCGACTGAATATGCGGGTAAGATCAAGGTCCGCAAGCTCAATACGGATGAGAATCCTGAAATTGCGGGTCGTTACCAGGTGATGAGCATTCCCACGATTCTGTTTTTTAAGAACGGCCAGGCGGTCGAGCGGTTGGTGGGTGCGCGGCCGAAGCGCCAGTTTAAAGAGATCATCGATTCCCTCCTGACACAACATTCCGGCGCGGCCTAGCTGCGGACGCTCAGCGGCATGCTGACCGAGCTGCGCATCTCGAATTTCGGCGTGATCGAGCAGCTGGCTGTACGCTTCGACTCCGGTTTCATCGTCTTCACCGGTGAGACCGGAGCCGGAAAATCTCTTCTTATCGATGCGGTGACTCTGCTGGTGGGGGGCCGCGCTTCTACCGATCATATCCGTACCCACACCGACGAAGCCGATCTCGAAGCGGCCTTCGTGCTATCGCTCGACCATCCCATTCTTCATTTTCTCCAAGCCAAGGGGTTCGCACGTGCCGGTGAGACGGACATTCTTATTCGCCGGGTCATCTCCCGGACCGGGCGAAATCGGACGTACCTGAACGGAAACCTCTGCCCGGTTCATCTTCTTGAGGAATTGGGGGGGGCGTTGGTGGATGTGCATGGTCAACACGAACAACAATCGCTCCTGTCCTCGTCCGCTCAGTTAGAGGCGCTGGATGCCTTCGGCCGTCTCCATTCCCTTCGTCGGGACTATCAAGCCGCCTACAAGACCTGGCGGGAACAGATGGCCGAGCTTGACACCATCACCGACCAGATTACCCGCCGTCGGGAACGGGAAGATCTGTTGCGTTTTCAATTCCAAGAGATTGCCGATGCCGGGGTAGAGGCAGGCGAGGATGCGCGGCTTGATCAGGAACGCCCGCGTCTGATGCATAGCCAACAACTTGGGGAACTGGCTGATCAACTGCATGAGTTGTTGTATGCGGGTGACGCGGGAATTCTAAGCTTGGTAGCTTCTGCGCGCAAAGTCCTGTCGAAAATGAACGCGGTCGACGCGACGACGGCCGGATGGATGCGGATCGTGGATGACGCGGCGATTCCACTACGGGATTTGGCCGATCAGATTCGCCAGTATCGAGATAGGGTAGAGGCGAACCCGGGCCGATTGATGGAAATCGAACAGCGACTCGACCGACTCCATCGCCTGGCAAAGAAGTATGGAGGGTCGTTGGAAGCGATGCTGGCCCTGCAGGAATCCTTGCGCCTCCAACTCGCTCAATTGGATACGGCGGAGACTCGTTTGCAGGCGCTGGTGCGCGCCGTCGAGTATGGCGCGCACGGCGTGCATGAACTCGCCGGACGGCTTTCGCGCAAACGGCTCCAGGCGGCGAAAAATCTCACGATTCAGGTGACGAAGGAACTGGCCGCCTTGCGCATGGATCGTACCAGATTTTCGGTGGAGGTGTCACCGCTGCCCGGGGGAACGACATGCAGCCAGACGGGACAGGATGCCGTGGCGTTTATGTTCTCTGCCAATCCCGGTGAGCCACCCAAGCCGCTTGCGCGGGTGGTTTCGGGGGGGGAGCTCTCTCGAGTCATGTTGGCGCTTAAGACGATTTTGGCCGAGAACGATCAGGTTCCCGTCCTCATTTTTGATGAAGTGGATGCGGGTGTGGGGGGAGCGGTGGCAGAGGTGATGGGTGCGCGTCTTCGAGATCTAGGCCGGCATCACCAGGTTTTGTGCGTCACACATCTGCCTCAGGTCGGATCTCAGGCGCATGCGCACTATCTAGTGGAGAAAGAGGTCCGGCAGAAGCGGACGCTCACGCACGTCCGTCTGTTGACACCGAGCGAACGCAACGAGGAAGTGGCTCGGATGCTGGCAGGGGTCACGGTGACGAAGAGTGCGCGCGCGGCGGCGGCCGAAATGGTGGCGGCCGTCAAGGATAAGCAGTAGCCGTCGGCTTAATTGTCCGGCGACGTCTTGGCGATCGCGAGGGCGGGCAAGGAGGATTTGCATTCCTGCACGACGCGGGCAAACACTTGCGTCAGTTTTGGGTCGAAGTAGGTCTCCGCCTGCAGGGTGATCTGGCGGGTTGCGTCATCGATGGACAGCGGAAGGTGCCCAGGCAGATCGACTGTGAGGTTATCGAACGCCTGCGCAATTGAGACGATGCGCGCCAGAAGCGGAATGCCAGGGCCCTGCAGGCCATGAGGATTGCCTGCACCATCAAATCGTTCATGGTGATATGCTACGATTTGTCCGACCTCGGCTTGAAATCCCAGCGGTAATAGCATGCGCGCGCCGGCCTCGGAGTGTTCTGGGCCGCAGGCGATGTTTCCGATGCAGTCGTCCTCATCTGCCGAATACCTATAGTTGAACAAGCTGATTTTGCCGATGTCGTGAAGAAAGGCTCCTAGGGCGAGCGCTTTCTGTTCGGGAAGCGGAAGATCCAATTGGTTGGCGAGGAGCGAGGCGTAGAAGCTGACACGACTGCAATGATTCAAGAGTTGACGATCCTTGGCTTCAAGAAGGTCAGACAACAATGGGATTAAGGTCGTAATGTCGCTCGCGCCCATGACCGCATCATGAGCGGACTTCCCGATGGCAAAATAATTCGATTGCACATCCTTCCATGCCTGAGCTGCTTCTCGTTCAGTGCCCCACAACGCCGTCGATGTCTTCAGAAACGATCGTAGGTAATCCAACCGGTGTTTTTTCTCGAGCGTCTGATTGATCAGCGTGATGAGCTCGGTCACGTTGAACGGCTTGAGCAGGTACCCGGCTGCACCGTGCCGGATTCCTTCCATGGCGGATTTCAAACTTCCATAACCGGTGATGATGATCACTTCGATTTCCGCATAGTCTTGCTTGATGTCTTGGAGAAGATCGATTCCCTGGCGGTCGGGAAGTTTTTGATCGAGCGTGATGAGGTCGATATGCCGCTCTTTCAGGACTTGCAGGGCGGATTTGGCGGTGTCGGCAGAATGGATCGTGAAGAAGGGTCGGAGGATGACTTTGAGAGCGTCTCGCGGGCCTGTTTCATCATCGACGACAAGCACCGACGGTTTCTCGCCCACGTAATCGGTTGATGTGTGACTTCCCATTCAAAAACGCTCCTCAGGTGCACTGCAACGTCAAGGAAAATGAAGCGCAAGACTCGTACCGTTCATTTCCTCTCCTGTTCCTGCCAGTATATAGCAGGTCCGATTCGTTCAGGCCACAAGATATTTCATGGCAGAGTGCTGGATCACTTGCGGAGCGAGCCTTAACGTGGAGGAAATGAGACAGTTCACCCGTCGATCTTGCGCCGGCCTGTGTCATTCCTGAGTCAGCGGAGGCTCGCGAGCCACGCCATTATCGGGCCTGCTGATCCCCAAGGTATCCATACGATACTTCAGCATGCGGCGGCTGATGCCCAGCATGGTGGCGGCATGTGTTTGTACGTAGGTCGTTCGCTTGAGCGCGTCCAGGATAATTTCGCGTTCGAATTCCATGACGGCCTTTTCGAGAGACAGCCGCCCTGCCAGGGTATCGTCTCGGAGCGAGGTCGATCGTGTATTAGCCCGCAGGATCGTCGGCAAATGCTCAGGCGTGATGACGGTGGAACCTTTTGACCAGATGAATGCTTGTTCGATAATGTTTTCCATCTCTCGCACGTTTCCGGGCCACGGATAGTGCGAGACCAACTCCAGCGATTCTTTCGTAAATTCCTGCGAGGGCCGTTTTTCGTCTTCGATGCGTTTGGCGAGAAAGTGTTTGGCCAGCAGCGGGATGTCTTCGCCACGCTCCCGCAACGGCGGCAGATACAGCGCTATGACGTTAATGCGGTAATAGAGGTCTTCCCGGAAAATGCCCTTCCGGACCAGTTCGTCGAGATTTTTGTTGGTGGCGGCAACGATTCGCACATCGACTTTGATGGACTGCACCCCTCCAACTCGGGTGAACTCGCGTTCTTGCAATACGCGCAACAGCTTGGCTTGGGTCGCCGGACTGAGATCCCCGATTTCATCCAAAAAAAGCGTGCCGGTATGCGCCAGTTCGAATTGCCCCACCCGGCGAGCCGTCGCATCGGTAAAGGAACCTTTTTCGTGCCCGAACAGTTCGCTTTCGATGAGGGTTTCCGGAAGCGCCGCGCAATTGAGCGCCACAAAAGGGCGCTCTCGTCGCGCACTGTTGTAGTGGATCGCCTTTGCCACGAGTTCTTTTCCGGTGCCGCTCTCACCCGTCACCAGGACGGTGGTGCGGCTGTCGGCCACCTGTTCGATCTTGGCGTAGATTTCCTGCATGGACGGACTTTTGCCGATGAGATTGTGGAAGGCGTATCGCTGCACCACCTGTGCACGTAATTGACGGACTTCCTGCTCCAATTCCTGTTTGCCCAGCGCGCGCTCGATGACGATCTGCAACTCCTCCACGTCGAACGGTTTCGACAGATAGTCGGCTGCGCCTATTTTCATGGCGTCGACGGCCGTCTTCACCGATTTCGTTCCAGTCAGCATGATCACCGGCACGGCATGACCTTCGGTGCGCATGGTTTGGAGGATCGACAGGCCGTCTGTTCCCGGTAAGATGACATCTAAAAGGACCAGATCAGGAGATTCGCGTTTGAAGAGTTGGAGGCCATCGGCCGCGTCGGCCGCTTCGAGAATCTCGTAGGACGGTTCTAAGACCGCCTTCAACGATGCGCGAACACGCGGTTCGTCATCGACAAGCAGTACCCGTTTTTTCATGTTACTCCCGTGCTGCTGAGACTGTGGTGTGCACATCCGGTGCGGGAAGATGCACGGAAAACACGGAACCTACGCCGACCTGACTCTCGACCAACAATTTTCCGCCATGGTCATGAACGATCTGGTGAGCGGTGGTCAGTCCCAGGCCCGATCCGTCGCCGGCACTATTGGAGTGCTTCGTGGTGAAAAATGGATCGAAAATGTGCTCCAGATGGTCGGGCGCAATGCCGCATCCCTGATCCTCGACCTGCAGCTGTACCCATGATGTGCTGTCGACGGGCGGCAGCAAACG
This sequence comes from Nitrospira sp., assembly GCA_013696305.1. Lineage (GTDB taxonomy): Bacteria > Nitrospirota > Nitrospiria > Nitrospirales > Nitrospiraceae > Nitrospira_A. The sequence continues at coordinate 5,859 of JACCYV010000243.1, read as the reverse complement.
GGTCTGTACGCCAATGATGCCGTGGCCGTTCGGCATGGCATCAAGCGCATTCAGGAGGAGGTTGAGGAGAACCTGTTTGATCCGTTGACGATCGAGCGACAGGATCGGCCAGGTTGGGTGCCAGAGTGGTGCGTAAACAAGTACCCCGCTGCGACGCTGAGGCCGAGACGAAACAGAGGCAGGAGGTGATGAGTTCGTTCAAGTCCACATCACTCGGTTGCGGAGTCATGTAACTGGCATAATCAAGAATTTCATGGAGCAGCCGTTCGATGCGATGGACGTCCTCTAGGGCAAGTTGACTGAACTCCCGGATGAAGACCGGATCCTGCTGGCGTTGCGGAGCCAGTTGTATAAAGGTCTTGATCGATGTGAGCGGGTTACGGATTTCATGAGCAAAGCCGCCGGCCATGATTTCTAACGAGCGCAGTCGATCGGTCCGTCTCATCAGCGTGGAAGAACGACGAATATCTTCCTGGGCCATGTGATGATCCAAGGCATTGGCGGCGATGTGTGCGATTGTTTCGGCGACGACTAAGCCGTCTTCGTCCAGGTGAAGGTCCGTGTTGAGCGGACCGAAGGTGCACATCCCGAGGAGGCCTGTGTGGATCCGGAGCGGAAGGCAGACGGCCGCATGCACTGCAGCCATGGACGAGCTCGCCGAAGACACTCCCCCCTGATCGTATCGAAGTATGCGCGGTGAATCACAAAGGCATGTGATGAGGGTCGGATCGTCCGGGAACGTGGACGGAAGAACTGATGCGGGGTGCTGTCCCAAGAACGCAAGGAGACGGTATTGCCCCGCATCGGACCCTTGTATCCAGATGGCCGCTTCCGATAGGCCAAGCCGTTGGGAAAGGATGGTCAGAATGCAGTGGCCGAGAGACGAGAGATCCTTGGCGCGTCCCACCGTCTCGGCAAAGTCACCGATTATTCTGACGAGGTTCAGGGAATCGGAACGGATAGAAGTGTGCCGATTGTGCTCGTGGCGTGTCATCGTCGTACGCAGAAACAATTACTCCGGAGACCATGCCCACTGATGGTGTCAACCGACCTACTGTTGGTCTTCTGTTGGTGAGCGAAGTATATATGCGCACTTTTTTTTCAGCCAGAGGAATCAAGTTTTTCAGCGGCGGCGAGAAGGATATGCCCTGAGAGCACCCTCGAAAACCTCATGGGAGCGGAGGTGATCTGCGCAAATCGCGCGCTGAGGGTATCTTCTTCAAATGCATGCAGTTGACCGATTCGCAGGGCTTTGCAACACTGCGCCATGCGATTCAGGGTCAGGCGGGTTTCTCCTGTAAATGCGTCGATACCGAGTTCATGCAACGGAGGACGATAGAGGATGGCCAGGTCCGCGGATGGGGTAAACACACTCACCACGAGCTTCCCGCCCGGCCGAAGTACTCGGAAGAGTTCGCGTAGCGCGTGGAGGGGAGAGGGGGCAAAACTGAGAGATAGATTTGCGACGATGCGATCGAACGAATGGTCTGCAAAGGGAAGCGATTCTATGGATCGGCCGAGGACCCAACTCTGGGCGACGGGCGTTGGACCCGAAATACGTCCGGAGAACAAACTGTCCACGTGTCGTAAGGCTTCCTTCGTTGCGGCGTGCGTTGCACGGAGTGCGGAGACAGAGAAGTCCATGCCCACATATCGTAGTGGCTCGGTGTGCCGCCAGGTTTGCGCGCGAAGACGGTAGGAGAGATTCAAGAGAAGTAACCGGGCGAAGGAATGGATACCACATCCGACATCCAGTAGCGCGAGCCCTCCGTCAAGCGGATGCACGAGTTGATAGAGCTGATCGATGTATTGCCAATAAGTCGGTATCTCATCCAAAGTCTGAGTGAGGCCTGTTTGCACGGTCCACAGTCGCTCGCTGGCGGCGGCGCCAACGGCATACTTAGCCCGAAGTTGGTCGCGCTCGAATCGAGCGCGAATGGAGGCGGACCGCGAGACAGGCGGGATGGCTGCAGCGGGCGATTGCTCGATTACGTCCGGCGGGTGGCAGAGCTGCCGGAGACGCTGCCAGCTCGCGTGCAGGGCCTTCGGTGCGATATCGCCTGCGGTCAGAACAGGAGACGGCAAACTCACATGGCTGCTTCTCAATCCGAGTACACGCATCGCATCGTTGATGAGAGTCGGGGGTGGACCGGGTATGGGCAATTCAGAGGTTTCTGAGCTTGTGGTGAGAAATACCACGTCGGTCTCACAGTGCGTGAGATCCTCATCGAGCGCGGTCGTATCGGTATATTGCGCGGAGACGGCATCGGTCAAGAAGTGATCGATATCAAGAGGAATTCCCAAGAGATTGCCCAAGCCTAATCGGCTTCCTGTCAGGTGTTCCTGGATCAGATCACGCTGATGAAGCGCGGTGAGACACTTTCGGAAGTCGAGAGTCGGATTGAGGAGGAGGATGCGACGAATCAGCCGGTGCCAGTCTTGGCGCCGTAGCGCGATTCGTCCGAGAAGGTCCGGCGCCAGCACGGTCAACGATGCTCCAGGCCACTCCTTCTGTATGAAGGCCAGCACGGTATCGAGGTCATCTTCCAGGGACGTGAATGTCGTCTCTACGGGATCGCCGTCGCTCAGGCCGATGTGACGGCTGTGATCGTATCGCAAAACCCGTAATCCGCTCCCCGCAAGAAAGTAGGCGCAGGCCACATAGGCCTGTTGAGTCATGCCATATCCCGAGCACAGGAGGACCACTGGAAGAGGTGTGGTCTGCGCTTGCCGGAGAGCGTCATGACACAGCGTGACCACGTGCCCTTCTCGATTCCGCAGAGCATGGGAAATCGTAAGGATGGGGGCATCGGACATCTGTTCGGCGAGATCGTGAGATGTGCCGACCCCTCGCGTGATGACCCTCCGAAGTCTGTGCTCCTGCGGTGAAGATAGATGTTCAAAGCGCACTCCCAGTCGAAATCGTCCTCCCGCCGTTGGCGCCAGAGGAGACGCCGCGCTGATGCGACGCATCCGTGTCCAAATGACACGTGCGGACCATGGCTTGTCCGACTCTTCCGGGGTCGATGCACCCTGCGGGAGAGCGAGCGGGTCAATAGGGATCACCTGGATTACTTGCTGAACTGCCAGGGAGTCGGGATGCCCGGACAATTCCAGGCAGGCTCCGTTCCGGCTGAGGTTCAAGATCAGGCCGAGGGGGTGGTCTGGCCTGTGTTCGGAGCCGGGGAGTCGAAAGGCGAGTGCTGCAGCCAGACGAACTGTTTCACGGCGATCGTCCGGAAATTTACTAGAAGAGACGCTATCATCCCGGCTGCTCTCTACCGCCGTGAGGGGCGGTAGGACTAAGACCTCGAACGTCACCGTTGTCGAGCCCTCGTGCATTCCGTCCAGAAGTGACTGCAGCACGTCCTGATCGCGTTCGTTGGTGAGCGCAAATGCTATGACGATGTCCTTGATCGACTGGACAGGGGTATCCCCTGCTGCAGGAGGGCGTTCATGAACCACGCCCTGAAGTTCCAGGAAGCTCACCGCGGTCTTGATGACGATGTACGCCGGCTGGAGGTGAACAGATGGCGATAAGTCACGGACGGTCAGTAGCGCCCCTCTCGTACTCATGTTTCGCAGGACGCCCCGAAGGGTATTGCTTCCGATAGTCATTTCAACGGGTAGCGAGAGCAGCCTGCGCTCGAACCGGCGGCGGTCTTGCGGTGGTGCGTCAACGTTCGGCGGGCGTGTTCGAAGGGAACCGGTTCTTTCGATGGAGGGTGTGGTGGCTGAAAATTCAGGTTTTCCGCGAATACCTGAGGAAGGCAAGATATCGGCAGGGGCTGGGATTCTGACCCTGATCATCAATCCTCTGTCGGATGCGCTCTCAATCTCGATGGCCCCCCCGTGTGCCTGAACGATCTGGTGCGCACGCAAAAACTCCTCCGGCGAAATGCCGCTGTCAGGCGCAGCAAGCGAGGAAGAAACCGTGTCGCTCGCGACCTCTTGAATGGTGAAGGTGGCATACATATGTGCGGTACCTGAATCGAAGGCGGCCTCGTCTTGCAGCGCCGTCCTGTCCTGAACAGTGAGTGGTTCGGTATAGAGGGTGAGGTGTGAGGGCGAGGTTGTGCCGGAGGTGCATCGTCGTGCATAGTCGAGAAGAATTCGTGCGAGATCTTTCATTGCGTCGCGCGATCCCAGAATAATTGGAAGGTCCTTTGCGAAGTGTGTCGTCAAGTGGAGTCCCTTGCCTAGTGGCTCGCGTTGGGCCGAATGTACGACTGCCTGAAGGATTTCGTTGAGGATGAGCGGTTCACATGCGGATGGTCGTGCGTGAATGACTTGCACCAGTTGTTGGCTCAGCTGGCTGGCCCGGGAGGCCTTGGCGACCATGGTTTCTACATGCTGCTCGATCTTGCTGTGCTGAATCTCATTCAGCAGCCGTCGTGAGTCCTGAAGGAGAGTGGTGAGAGGCTGCTGTAGTTGACGCGACACCATGGCTGCCTCCTGAGAGAGGCTGAGCTGGCGGCCGGTCTCTTGGAGTCTGAATTCCAGTTTCGCAACGCGGTCCTGTTGAGCCTTTTCTTGTGAAAGATCGCGAAGTAATCCCACGGTGCCGATGTATCGATTGGCATTGTCAAACAGCCCCTTGGCCGTGACTTCCACGGCGATGGCAAGAGGTGGAAGATCTGGAAGCGTCTTCCGGGAGAGTGTGAGTTCGAATCTTCGTACCGAGCGGCTACCGGCACGGCGTTCGTTCAATCGAAAACGTCCTGCGGCCTCCTGCAGAGGAGGAAGCAGAATCGAATAATGTCGGCCGGCGAGTTCCTCGGGTGTGTAGCCGAGCATGGCGGTCACGGTAGAGCCCACATAGACAAAACGACCGTCTTGGTCGAGTTCATACAACAAGTCGCTCACCGTTTCCACGAACCGGAGGTGCCGCTGAAATGTTCGGTCGAGTTTCATTTGAAGGTCGCGCTTTTCAATGGCTTCCTGCACTGAAAAAAGCAACTCCGTGACAAATCCAGGTGAATTCTTAAACAGGATAAAGTCAGCTCCATTTTGCAAAGCCTGGACGGCCGTCTCTGAATCAATCTGGTTGGTTTGGAGGATGATGGCAGCATAGGGTGCATTGCGACGAATACGTGCGAGGATGTTGAGACCGCTCTCGTGGCTCAAGTCCTGATCGATCAAGATCATGTGCCATTCGGCTCGCTGACTAAAAGTAAGAGCCTCCTCAGAAGAAAATCCCGCTTCAATGCGGCAGTCAGAAAAAAATCCTCTCAGGCTGGATGTGACCAGTTTGAGTTCGTCGGGATGTTCGTTGATGAGCAGAATGTTGAGCGACGGTTCACGAATCGACATGGAAGCTCTTAGATCCTATGGGGGGTGGGATCATCCGGTCGAGACGTCGTTACGGGCGTGCGTAAGTCTCCACCGCACAACAATGAACAAGTTCGCTCCGTCAGATGGTACGCTAGGTTCTGTTGAGTCCGGTACGAGCGCATGAGTGGTTCAATATCATACAACTTATAGAGAATCCCAGTCCGCTGCCTGAGGGGACGATTTTACTTCTGTAGGGGAACGCGCGATCGTGGCCGGTCGAAATTGAGTACAGCTTGCGTTCCGTCCATTAAATCGTCTGAAAAGGAGTTCGGAATTGGGTGTCGACCGTTCTTGGTTTTGAGCCGTTGGAAGGAAAGGATGATGGCCCACCGCAATCACTACACCGCGGTGGGCCATGAATAGACAGTGCTAGCGGGCGGCTGCTGTGCTGGGAACTTGACAGGCGCCGGGGGTCATGTAGAGAAGGTAGTTCCCCATTCCATGGTGATTATTCGGGTTTTGCAAGGGATGATGGTGAACCATGACCATTTCATAGTCGTCTTGTTTGGTGACCGCGAACCCTTG
>JACCYV010000230.1 GCA_013696305.1 Nitrospira sp. | reverse complement strand
ATGAGGGGGAGCTTATGGCGTATGGCACATAGCTAATAGCACGGAAAGGATCTCTCTGGATCGCCATAAGCCATTCGCTCTGTTAGCTCCGGCGGCTAGAGATGTAGCGCGCCAGTTCGCGGAGAGGATCGGCCTTGCCTCCGAACGACGCGAGCCGTTCATTGGCGCGCGTGACACAGTCTTCCGCCAACTGCCTGGCTCCATCGACGCCGTAAAAGGTCGGATAGGTTTTCTTGCCGCGTTCGGCATCGGTGTTGGGGTTCTTCCCGAGTTCTTCGCGCGTGCCGGTCACGTTCAGCACGTCGTCGGCGATTTGGAAAGCCAGGCCGATGTTTTCAGCATAGACCGTCAGGTCGTCGAGTTGGGCGGGAGTCGCCCCGGCGGTGATCGCGCCCATCCGTACGGCCGCCCGGATGAGCATGCCGGTCTTATATTTATGGATGGACTGCAGCGTCGCCAAGTCGATGTCCTGATTTTCTGCCTGGATGTCGAGTACTTGCCCGCCGACCATGCCGGCATTGCCGGAGCCGACGGCAAGTTCTTGAATTAGCCGGACCAGGCGGGCGGCGTCGAGCCCATGGTCGGCATTCGCGCGCGCGCAGAGTTCGAAGGCCATGGTGAGCAGGGCATCGCCGGCCAAAATCGCCATCGCCTCGCCGTAGACTTTATGGTTGGTCGGCTTCCCGCGGCGAAAATCATCATTGTCCATCGCCGGGAGATCGTCGTGAATGAGCGAATAGGTATGAATCAGCTCCAGCGAAGAGGCAACCGGTAGCACCGCCTGTCCTGCGTCGCCGATGGCTTCAGCCGCGGCAATCGCCAAAATAGGCCGGACTCTCTTTCCTCCGGCGAACAGGCTGTACCGCATGCTCTCGTGCAGCGTCGTGGGCAGGGCATCAGCGGACGGAACGACCGACTGCAGATAGCGGTCTACGTCCTTGCGCTTCCGTTCGAGATACTGACGGATATCCATGCCGGTGGGGGTGAGTTGACTCGTGGGGCTCATGCTGAGGTGACCAGGGGCCTGTGTGTCTTCATGTGCGCGAGAGAGTAACAAAGGGGTTTGCGGAGTGTCAAACGGGGAGAGGGGGAGGGCGGCCTGTTAGTCTCCTGTGCTCGCAGACCGCGCACGATCAGAATGTGCGAGCGGCTTCTGAGGCCGCGCGTTGCGCGACGCGAAGAATAATGAGCGTCACGTTTGCGCACGCTGGCGAGACGGTGAGCCGGCCGTGTCTTCCAGGAGGTCACCAGGCCGCCCGCCCTCCTTGTTTTTCCTTCGGCCCGTTCGCTATACTCGCGCTCTATGAGTATTCGTAAAGCCGCCGGTGATTGGGCCCCTATGTTGTTGGGGATCGAACCCCGGAACTGCAAAGTGTGCCGGCAGGGCCTTTACCGCGACAAGACGATGTTGCGCGGCGGGTGGTCGCGTTGTGCGGTGTGTGACGAATTCGTGCATTATAGTTGTCTCGCGAGTGGAAGGATCAGCTTCCTGAAGCAACGCCCCCGTATTTGTAAGACTTGCCGGACTGCTGAGGAACAAGCGAAACAGGTCGTGCTTCCCCCTATCAGCCACCCCGCACCAGTCGGCTCATGACCCTTCTCCTCGATCCGCAGCAACGCTCTGTCAGACCTAGCTGGCACGTGTTTTTTTTCCATACGCTACGGTATGTGCTCGCCCCGTTCCTGTTTGTCTCAAGCGGGTTCTTTACGTCCAATTTCATCATGAGCGGGCATTACACGTGGCCCAGAACGAGTCGCGTGTTCGTCCTGACGCTGACCTTGCTTATTCTGGCCTACGAGTTCATTTATAAAGATCACACGGTTCGATCGGCGTCGTCTGACCGGGCCTTCAACGCGGTGCTGTATTCCTGCATGATTCCTTATGCGCTCGGCGTGCTGATGATGTTGGGATTGGCGAAACTGTAGACGGTGCCGGACGCAGCGGCGTCGGCCGGTCTTTCAAGGGATGGTTATGGGCCAGCGGTATCAAAGCGGTGCCTTCGTCCAACAATGTTTCGCGGTTCATCCCCTGTGTCTCTCGCTGAAGCGCATCGACGGCGAGGGGCGCCTTCTGGTCGCCTGCACGTCCTGCCGGATGATGCATCAGATGGTGACTGATCAAATAGTGGCGCGAGTGGCCGCCGTACCGCTCGGCGGCGAGGTGACCAGCGCCAAGTCGATTCTGACGGGGAAAGAACTCCTGGCGGCCTGCCTTCAGGCGCATCCGGTGGCGGTGACCATTCGGGAGCTGGATGTGATTCGCGACAACGTCGGCTTACGTTGCGCCGAGTGCCGCCGCATGTTCGATCTGCAAGTGTCGACGTTTGAATCCCACCAAAAGTCGTAATCGTCGTGGCACGTTCTGCAGATGATCCATACCTGACTCCGGATGAGCTCAGGCTGGTTGCTGATGGAGATCTCTTCCGAGCCAAAGAACGCATTATCCTTAAAGTTCGAGACTTACTCACTGAACTCCAGCTTGGTCTGCATGTAGACCTTGGCCGGAGCGCATTGCTGCTACCGCCGGACTTCGATCCGACCAAGATGCAGTTCGTGAAGGGCGAACGCCTGGAGAACTGCCCCTACCAATATCTGGACTATCCCAAACATTTCCTGGGCGAAGACAAGTTTACGTTTCGATCGTTGTGCTGGTGGGGACACCATCTCGTGTTCGCGCTGATCGTGGAGGGGGGACCGGTGAAACGCTATAAAAAGAACTTTGTCGATCGCTTTCACCAACTGGCCGGTCAGGGGTTGGAGCTCTCGCTGGCGCCCACCCTGTGGGAATGGAAGCGGGCAGAGGGGTACACCTTACCGATCACCCACGAACGGAAAGCCCAGCTGGCGGCGGTCCTCTCGGGGCGAGCCTGGTTCAAGATCGCCCGGTTCGTGCCGCTGGATTCGCCGGCGCTGTGCGAAGGCCGACTGCCGGAGATAGGGCGGGAGACCTTTCGGAGCCTGCTGCCGCTCCTGACTCCCTGATCCGCTCGACGCGTAGAGTGCGCTCCGGCACTCTACGCCATCTGCCATCAGTTCCGGCTCTTTTCCGTCTTCGATGAGTCCTCCCTGTTTGTCATCCGGCTTCGAGTTGGGTAGACTGGGCTCGTCCGGCGAGGGGGACCACTTACTGACAGGGGAGGGATGTGTGATTGCACAGGGATGTCGAATCGCAAGTCAGGTCGGTATCGCGATGGGCATGGCGCTGCTCTGGGGCTGTGCCGGAACCGGCGAAATGGTGTCGCTCAACGTTCAGCCGCAGCAGCCGTTCGTGCAGAGTGGTCGTCCGGAGCCGTTAAAGATCGTCATCGAGCCGTTCGAAGATCTGCGAGCGGACACATCGAAGATCGGTCAGCGCACCCACCTGGGCGGCGGGGTGACGAATTTCAACGTCAGCGGGGGAAAGCCGGGTGTGACGATCGCCGAAGCGTTGGCCGAAGCCTTGCGCCAGCGCGGGTGGAACCGGCGCGGCTGGGATGCGCGGGTCGTGCAGTCGGGAGTGGCGGTGTCGGGCGCCGATATCGTCATTAACGGCGAGATACAAGAATTTGCCGCGAACGCGAAAAGTCGTGTCTTCAATACGAAATTGACGGGCGAGACCCGTCTGGTCATCCGGGCTAAAAATCTGGCGGATGAGAGCACCACGCAACGCAACATTCAGGGCCAACAGACGCAGACCGTGTTCTGGTTCACCAGCGAGGATGTGGAGAACCTCATGGCCGGCATCCTGAAAGACGGCATCGATCGCTTTCTGACCGATACGAAAATCGAGAATGGCTCGTTGAAGTCCGCCAAGTGAAGCGCCTCTGTTTCAGCAGGAGCGCGGATGGTGCGGAGGGCTGTCGTGCGTGAACGGCGGTGGGAAACCCCGAACCGGCTGACCTTTCGTGACATCGTGGCGGTGGGCGAGCGACTGGCAGCGTTAGGGTTGAAGCCGGCCTCGCCCGCGAAGGACGTCATTTGCTATGTTGAGGATTGGGCGGTCGATTCGCCCGAAGCATTTGATCAGCTCGATCACTGGGCCACGGAGGACGTGACGCTCCTTCATGTCCGCGAGGCGTGGCAGGGAGATTTTTTTCTCCTGGCGGGCGGGTACCACACGGTGTATCAGCGGTATCAGGATGTCGGCACCTATTGTTCCATCAGCCATCCCTGGCGCACCAGCGGGCCCCTGCGGTTTCATCACCCGACCGGCATGTTGTGGCTGGGCTTCCGGCATAACCATGCGTTTATCCGTGTGCGCCTGCACACGCAGGAGGTGGTGACGCCGGGAGAAACACGCGAGGACGCGCGGCGGGCAGACTGGGTCGATGAACGCCGCACGATCTTTCTGGACGCGATTGCGATGTTGGACCTTCCGGTTGAAACATCGGTGGAGAGAGGGAGTCTGGTATTGACCCCTGCGGATCCGGGGACCCCGTTCTTTTGTTCGTGGCCGGATGCGTTCGGTCCCTGCCAGTTTGAATACAATTCGTCGGATGCCTATGAGTTTCTCGTGCCGGCGAGCAAGTTGGCCAATACCTTCGCTCAGCCGGCCGCCGGCGTGCGGGCCTATCTGACGGGATTCTCAACAGCGACATTGGAGAAATTTGCCGAGGTACAGCCGGGCGCGCGCTCCGCCTATCGCTGCTCCGTGCATTGCGCGCTAGGGGAATTGCCCGAAGTGCTCGCCACCATCGAGCCTCAGGGCCGCCTGTACAGCACGCTCTGTGAATTCCACACTCAGGAGTTGCTGCCGGAGGGGGAAGATGCCTCGGCCATCATCGGCATTGTCGGCAGCGCCGGCGGGTTCCAACTGGAAGCACGGTTGAACCGTGCCCCGCTGCCCGAAGAACAGATGGCCGCGTGGTTGGAGCGCCTGTTGGGATATCCGGTCGCCTATGCGCCGCTACCCCCATTTGTTTGACAGGATGGTGAAAACGGCTCCCGGCGGCGTTCTCGCTTCGTTCGAGAACTCGACGTACTACGGCAAAGTACGCCTCGTTCTCTCACTTGCTGCGGCCCTTGCCGGATAGCCGTTTTGAGCATCCTGTGCTGTTGCCGGCGGCTGAAAATTGTCCCCAACTTCGTTCTCGGGTCGAACCCATCCTCACCGTACCCGAATGAGTACGCCTCCGTGAGTTCTCCCCTGCGGCCTTGCCTGTGACAGGGCGCGCCTTGGCGCGCCGGGGTTGGCGGGTAAGAAGGTTGCCATTTTGAGCCTCCGGTACGTCCCCTCACGCGCTGAGGCGCTGTCGGGGAAACTATTTTATTTTTCAAGCCGCTGAATGAATTCCGCATATCCGTCTTCGGTGATATACGCTTGCACATCATCCCCCGGTTGCACGACATCTTTATGGGTGCGGCTGTCTACGCGAAGACGAAGTTCATGTCCGTCAGGCGCTTTGAGCAAATAGTGATATCCGTCGATTCGCACGAGTTCGCCTCTGACCCCATCCAGTCCGCATCCGGTTGCCGCAAAACCACACATGACACAATGGATGGCGATCACCAGTTTTCTAGTCCATCGCATAAATGACGCTCCCTCTTTGGTTATCGAAACACATCGAACAGCGTTCGAAACCCGACCTGGATCGTGTAATTCCAGTCGCGTCCGACTTCGCCTCCTGAAGCCGGCCTGGTGTGGTCTGAACTATCGCGAACGCCTCGAAATACGAGGTCCATCTGCGTATTTGCCGTTTTATACCATCGGAATCCGGTTTGGAACGCGGGAAACTTTTCCTCATAACTAAACGGATCGCCATTAAAAACTTCCCCCAGGAAGCGGATCTCTCGGGACAACGGCGTGATCACCTCAAACGCAGCGGCCCAGTATAATTTACTGCGGTAATTTGAAGGGCCCGCATCGTACTGCGATTTCGTGCCCACATTAATATGAATGGCCAAGCCGTTGTCGTAGGGATCCGTGCTGCCTTCAGGGGTAAATAAAAACCAGCTCGCATGCGCCATTGCGTAGGAATTCCACTGTTGACGGTTCCCACTCAACGGAAACAAAGACGCAGCCGCCACCGAAATGGACGGAATGGCTCCAAACGATCGGTACACAACATACTTCGGTTGGATAAGCATATCGAGGGGGCGGGCTTGATTCGCTTGGTATGTAACCCCAAATCCCCCAGCAATAATTTCGAGACGGTCAGTCAGGGACATGCCCTGAAGAAAGCGGGCTTCAACTGTCGGTTTGTCGTGCCGGGCCATTGTCAGACCGGCATATGACTCGGTTTCAAGTTGCCCTTTGTAGACAATCCGAGCATCATCCGTGATGAAGGGACGAACGGCGAATGCGATCTCCGGCTTAAATCCGGCCGCGAAGCAGAGGAGCAATAACAGCACCCGGCAAAGCGGGACATCTTGATGGAAAAATGTCGGCATCATGGACTCCCGAGCTTTCACACGTTGCGAGGAGGCTACCATGACGCTCCCGACGTGATATGGGACGTAAGCGTGCCTTTATACCATTAGTCTTACAAGGAGGCCGTTAATTCATGTAAAACTTTCTCACCATCGGCGGAATGACAATACACAATTCGATAAACTATGAGTTCAAGCGCGTGCCACCTTCCTGCTTCTTTCAAACCGGAACCTTTGTGCTGCTCCCGCCTGCGTGAACCGTCCAAGGACCTTCAGGCGCGGAACTGATCGACTCACGCGACCGATTCCTCTCTTCGTTTGACAATCCCTCGCTTCTCCTGAACTCTAGCCCATGGTCTTGATGCAACGGTTCCAATCCGTGTTGGGAAAGCCCTACCTTCCACCGTTGTTTTTCTTCAGCGGAGTGATTTACGACACGGTTACGCTGACCCGCATCGACCGGCTGCAGGATAATCTGTTGCTGCTGCTCTATCTCGCCCTGCTGGGATTTCTGATCGTTCTGACGGGTCGGCTGGGGACGAATGACGCGACGATCGAGGATCTCCCGCCGGATGCTCCATATTTCATGAAATGGATAATCCAGGCGAAGCCCTATGCGCCGATGGCCATTCAATTTCTCTTCGGCGGCCTATTCAGCGCCTACACGATTTTCTATTCCAAAAGCGCCACCTTTACCGGGACCGCCGTGTTTTTCTGTGTGTTGGTCGGGTTCCTGGTGGCCAACGAATTTCTGCGCGATCGGCTGTCCAATGTCCAGTTGTTGATCAGTCTCTATGCTCTCGTCTGCTTCGGGTTCTTCACGTTCTTCCTACCCGTCATGACCGGCTGGATGAATCCCGCGATTTTTCTGACCGGCGCCGGCCTGACGGTCCTCGTCGTGTTGCGCGTCGCACACCTGATCTATTGGCGGAACTCAGCTCGCACCCATCGCGAGGCCATGCTGGCCTGCGCCCCGGCATTGGCGCTGATTGGCCTGTTGGTGGGGTTCTATTTCCTGAATTGGATTCCACCCGTGCCGCTGTCGATGAAGGTCGGCGGGATGTATCACGAGGTGAAACGCGCCGGCGACCGGTTCGAATTGTCGTATGAGAGACAGTGGTATGAAGCCTGGAAGCGATCGAATACGACGTTTCCAGCCCATGAACCGATCTATTGTTTCACGGCGGTGTTTGCGCCCGTCACGCTGAAGACGACGGTCTATCACCACTGGTTCTACCGCAGCGACAGGAATAAGTCCTTCACCCATGCAGACAAAATTCCGCTGATGATCTCCGGGGGGCGCGAGGGAGGATACCGGGCGTATACGTTCAAGCAAGGTCTTGATCCGGGGGAGTGGCGGGTGGACGTCGAAATCGAAGACGGCCGCGTCATCGGGCGGGTTGCCGTCCTGGTGGAAAAGCGGGACGTAGCCCCGCATGCGCTGAACACGGTTGTTTACTGACAGGGTGATCGAGGAACTCCATGATGGGTGACAAGGGCTAACGAAGAAGGATCAAGTACCAGAGATGGATTTAGGGCATAATGAACAGATGAGAACACTGGCCCCCTGCCCTTCAAGTCCCAATTGCGTCTCCACCCAAGCGACAGACGACCGCCATGCCATCGCGCCCTTCCTCTATCGCAAGAGCCGGGCTGAGGCCAGGGAGGCGATGAAGGCCTCGGTCGGTGCCTTGCCTCGCACCGAGCTGGTGGAGGAAGACGAAGCCTATCTGCATTACGAAGTCACGAGCCTTCTGCTCCGGTTTGTGGACGACGTCGAATTTCTTTTCGATGACCAGACGATGACCATTCACTTTCGGTCGGCTTCCAGGACCGGACACAGCGATTTCGGTGTCAACCGGGGCCGGATGGAAGAGATCAGGTCACTCGTCCAAGGAAAGTTGTAAGCCCATTGATCTAGTTTCTCGTCCTGCCCATGGAGCCTAGCAGGCCGAGCTCTTTCATAGAAAAGCCCTTAGTTGAGGAGGCCCGGTGATGGGATGGCTGAAGGTGCGGCTGATGGTCGCGATAAGTTGTCTGCTCTTATGGGGCTCCAGCCCGCCGGCCGGCGCAGGCGAGCCGTCCCAGCAGGCGCTTCCCTGGCAAGTCGGGCCGACCGACGCCAAGTTGGGCGACCAGGCTCTATTGAAGGTGCCGCAGGGCTATCGGTTCCTCGGGTCGCAGGAAACCCAACGCCTGCTCAAACAGATGGGCAACTTCCCGTCCGGCTCCGAGCTGGGACTGATTACCTCGGCCAGGGAAGCGGAGCAGTGGTTCATGGTGGTCCGCTACATCGACGCGGGGTACGTAAAGGACGACGAAGCGGCCAACTGGGATGCCGACGCGCTCATGGCTTCGATCAAGGAGGGGACGGACGAAGACAACAAGACCAGGCAGGCGCAAGGGTTCCCGCCTCTAGTCATTCGCGGCTGGGAAGAAAAGCCGCATTACGACAAGACGGCCAACAAGGTGGTGTGGGCCATCGCGGCGCAGGAGCAGGAAACCGTGGGTGTCAATTACAATACGCTGGCCCTGGGGCGGCAGGGGTATCTCAGCATGAACATGGTGGGGCCGCTGGAGGAGTTGTCCACCTTGAAGCCGCATGTCAGCCGCTTGCTGGCCAATGTGGATTTTGTCGAGGGGAAACGATATAGCGATTTCGATAGTACGACCGACAAGGTTGCGGCTGTCGGGTTGTCGGCGCTCATCGCCGGTGCGGCGATCAAGTCCGGCCTGTTGGCCAAGTTATGGGCCTTCATTATTCCCCTGTTCCTGGCGGGGAAGAAGTTGCTGGTACTGCTGGTGATCGCGCTCGGTGGATTCGCGGCAAAGTATCTGAACAAAAAACCCAAGCCTGAACGATTGGGCGGCGGAGGACTCTCGTCGTGAAGGTGCTGCTGCTGCTATTCGCCGGGCTCAAATTGGGCAAGGTCGCGCTGACCGGCGGGACGATGCTGCTGTCCATGGTGGCCTATAGCTTTATCTTCGGGTGGTGGTACGCGGTGGGGTTTGTATTACTGATTTTGTTTCACGAGCTGGGCCATTACGCCGCCGCCAAGCAGCGCCACCTGGATGTCGGCGCGCCGACCTTCATTCCCTTCGTCGGTGCCTGGATTCAACTCAAAGAGCAGCCGATGGATGTGGAGACCGAGGCCTATGTCGGCATCGCCGGACCGGTGGCCGGGACCGTGGCCTCGATGGCCTGTTACTATGCGGCGGAATATACCCACAGCCAGCTGCTGCTGGCCCTGGCCTATGCCGGGTTTATGATCAACCTGTTTAACCTGATCCCGCTCTCACCGTTGGACGGCGGCCGGATCACGGCGATTATCTCCCCGAAAGTCTGGTGGCTGGGCGTGCCGATTCTCATTGGACTGTTCATCATGAACCACAGCCCCATGCTGTTGCTGATTGCCATTCTCGCCATCCCGCATGTGATGTCCACGTTCCGGGGCGGTCCTCATGGGTTGCCGGAACGCTACTACGATGTGCCGCTCGCGACGAGGGTCAGTTATGGCCTGTACTATCTTGGCCTGGCGGCATTTCTTGGTATCATGAGTTATGAGACGCATCTGCTGCTGCCCTCTGCGCAAAGCTGACCGAATCACACCACCGAGTCGATGTGTATCAGCCTTGTCTTTAACAGGCTGTTTAAAAAACTCTACAAGACGCCGATGGAGATTCCTCGAACGATGTCAAAATGGTCGTCCGGCGCGGCCGTCGCGAGGTCCGCGACGCGAAGAATAATGAGCGTCACGTTTGCGGACGCCGCCGAGTCGGTGAGGCGGCAGTGTCTTGCGATGCCGGCGGTCTTTTACAACATCCCGTTATGGAGGCGCGGTGCAGCAGTTTACCGCTGAGGTGAGCCGCATCCGGGATGTGACGCACGACGTGCGGGCGATTGAGCTTCGGCTCCTGGAGCCGGGCGAGATCACATTTAAGGCCGGACAGTTTGTCTCGTTTGAGGTGCCGAAGGAAGGGGTGCCGTATCCCGTCACCAGGCCCTACTCCATCGCCTCGTCACCCCATCAGCATGACTCTCTCCTCCTGCTCCTCAATCTCGTCAAGGACGGGCCCGGTTCGAGTTATCTCTTCGGCTTGCGGGAAGGATCAAAGACAGAGTTCAAAGGCCCGGCCGGTGCGTTCTATCTTCGGGATGATGGAACCAAAGATCTGCTGTTCGTCGCAACGGGAACCGGCATCGCTCCGTTTCGCAGCATGATTCTGACTCAATTGGAACGGTCTACCTCGCAGTCGGTCACCCTGTTCTGGGGACTCCGCAGCCAGCGAGACCTGTATCTTCAGGATGAACTGAAGGAGCTGACGCAGGCCTATCCCAAGTTTTCATGCGTGACCACGCTGTCCAGACCCGAACCGGGGTGGGAAGGCTGCAGGGGTCGCGTGACGGCGCTGATCGACCCGCGCATCTCCTCCGTCAGGAATCTGGCGGTCTATCTCTGCGGCGGGAGCGGCATGATCAAGGACGTCACGGCTCTGATCAATGTAAGAGGGTTATGCCCGATTTATCGGGAAAAGTATTACGACAATTAACAGGCCGATGAAAGAGGGCGTGAACGGCGTTCTCGCTTCGCTCATTCCTTCGACGTACAAGAACAGTACGCCTCAGTCGTTCGCTCCCTGCGGCCTTGTTCGCAACCCTCGTTGATCGGCCTGGGCGGGTCTGTCCGAAGGCAAAAGGCCTACTCGGTCTTCGCCACTCGTTTGGTCGTATGCTGAAAGACGCACTTGGGGCAGGTGTAATGGATGAACTGGCCGCCGGCAACCAACCGTTTTGTCATCGCGACCTTGCACCAGGTGCAGAGGCGCTCGGGCAAGTCGACGAGGTCGGTTGGGTCGAGGGATTGCGGTGCGGATGTGTCGGCCATGGTCCGCATTCTCGCTAAGGGTTCGAGAGTTTGTCAACGTGCCCGACGAGCAGAAATTTCGGAGATAAATATTTACACGGTTTCAAACGTTCAGTATAGTGCACCGATATGTTTTCCCACTCCACCCACCTCCAACAGAAAGGTCGTATCGCATATGCAACCAGCCGAAGGCGCCACCTCCGACGACATCTCATCAACCTCGCCCAGGCTTGCTGACGCCGCAGTCCACCCGGACTCCGTCGGACCCGGCAAAGCCTGGGGAATTTGCACTTCCGTCGACCTCCACAATTGCGCCCCCGACCGTATTCGCGATTCCAAACAGATTGAAGCCTACGTTGTTCAGCTCTGTGATCTCATCCAGATGAAGCGCTATGGCGCTTGCCAGATCGTGCATTTCGGGGAAGGACACGTCGCGGGCTTTAGCATGGTGCAGTTGATCGAGACCTCCTTGATCAGCGGCCACTTCGCCAACGATACGAACAGCGCCTATCTCGACATCTTCAGTTGCAAGGGCTACGATCCGGCCGTCGTCGAAGAATTTTCCAAAGCTTTTTTCGGCGCCCGTCGTTCAAGCCATCGGGCCATGTTGCGGTATTAGAGCAGGGTGGTACGCTCCTCCGGGCCCCGCAGAACTTGGCCTCGTGCTGCTTGCATAGCCGATGAATCAGACTCCACCCAAAACTGTGCGGGATTTTTTCTCCACACTGGCCGACAAGCTGGATCCGGAGGCGGCCGAAGGACTGGATGCGGTTTACCAGTTCGATTTGAACGGCGTCGATGGAGGACAGTATCTACTGCAGATTCGGGACGGTGCCTGCCATATTTCTGAAGGCACCCACCCGGATCCGCATGTGACGCTGGCGATGTCGGGGGAAGATTGTCTCCGGGTCTTGAACGGTCAGGTCAGCGGTACGGCGGTGGCCATGTCCGGGCGCTTGCGCATCAGCGGCGATATGGGGTTGGCGCTGCAACTGGCGTCGCTCTTCCCCAGTCTTCGCCCCTAGGAGTTTGTCCGAGTCATGCCATTCTGCTGCGACGAATGATCTGCCGGCATCTGCGTCGTTCTCGGCCCGGAAAAATCCTCAACGTATTCAGCGAATACGCTTCCGGTTTTTTCGAGCCTGCGGCCTCGCATCTGCCGGCAACTCCTTCGTCTCGCTACGAAGGATTACTCGGATAGACTCCTAGCAGGACGCTGAAAACTTGAGCGTTGTTCTGGCGTTACTTGTGAAATCCATGAAGCGTCGTTCGTGAAGCGTATCTCGTCTTGCCGACGAATCTATTCAATACCTGATCGACATTCGTTCGCAGAAGGTTTGCCCTCTGCGTTCGCGGCGGTTTGCCGAGGCACGTGTGTGCGTGATCGTGAGAAAGGTCTCCTACGCCTGCTGGGGTGCCGGCCCACCGGATTCGGATGCGGCCAGGTGTTCCGTGCTCCGCGGAAAACGTTCTTCCAACATCGCATAGACGGTCGGGACCAGGAAGAGGGTCACGATCGTGGAGACCGTGAGGCCCCCCACCACGGCGCGTGCCAGAGGTGCATTGGTCTCGCTGCCTGTACCCAGACCGAGCGCCATCGGCATCAATCCCACTACGGTGGCCAGCGAAGTCATAAGAATGGGCCGGAGCCTGGTGCGGGAAGCCGTCACGACCGCACTCGCAAGACTCAATCCGCGTCGCCGAAGGACATTCGTATAGTCCACCAGCAACACACCGTTTGACACGACGATGCCCAGCATCATGATGATCCCCATCATCGATGACGTCGAGAGGGTGGTGTTGGTCAAGTAGAGGATGACGATCACCCCCGGAATGCCCATCGGCACTGAGAACATGATGATGAACGGGTCGATGAGCGATTTGAACTGTGCCGCCATCACCATATAGACCAGGATCAGGGCCAACAAGCTGGCGAACAGGAGCCCCGCGAACGTTTCTCGCTGCTGCTGGATCTGTCCGGCCAGCCGAATGCTGAACCCCGGCGGCAATTGCAGCTGGGCGAACGCCGATTCCAGATCCCGAGCGATGGAACCCAGGTCGCGGTCGACCGGGTTAGCGGTAATATGTACGACCCGTTGGAAGTACTTACGCTCGATTTTTACGGGGCCGGCGTTCAGCTTGAGTGTGGCCAGGTTTTTAAGCAGGACCGGCTCTCCGTTCTTCGTCGTCAAGAGCACATGTTCGATGTCCGTCAGGTCCTTGCGATGTTCTTCAGCGAGCCAGGCACTGATGTAGTACTCATTGCCGTTCTGGGGGTCGGTGAAGATGATCGGGTCGGTCTGGCCGTTACCGTTTAAGGAAAACAGCACGGCATTGGCCACGTCCGTTTCGCTGATACCAAGCAGAGCCGCTTTCTCCCGGTCCACGACGACGTTGACCTCGGGGTAGTTTTCTTCCCGGCTGACTTCGATGTCCGCCATGCCCGGTATCTTGTGCATGATGTCCTGCACCTGCTGAATGGCCGTGCGGGCCTTCTCGAAGTCGTAGCCGTAAATTTCGACATCGATAGATTTTTGGGAGCCGAAGCTGGTTACCCGTTTGACCAGGCCTCCCGGATCGAAGAACATCGCCACGCCGGGAAACAGCTTGAGGATCGCCGGACGCACGTGGTTCATGATCTCGACTTGCGAGCGGCGGCGCTTGTCGGGCGAGACCAGATAGACGGAAATGACCGAGGTATGCGGGCCGGTGTTGGGATTAAACAAGGAGGAGCGTCCTTGCGCCAACACGCCGGTGCTGGATGCGACCGCTTCAAGCTCCGTCGGGGGAATTTGTTCCCGCAACAGGCGTTCGACCTCGGCAACCTGGTCTACGGTTTTTTCCACCCGTTGTCCGACCGGTCCTCGCAGGACGATGCGGAACTGGCTTTCATCCGAAACCGGCAGGAATTCGGTTCCGATGAACGGCACCAGCGCAAGAGAACTCACAAAGATGGCGACGACGGAGATGAGCAATATCCGCCGGTGAACAAGGACCCAGCGAAGGCTGCGCTCATACCCTTCATCGAGCGCCTCGTAACGCCGTTGGCTCCATTGCATGATGCGTACGAACCAGCGGGGCAGGTTGCGATGCGCCTCCTGCTCCGGTTTGAGGAACCGGTAACAAAGCGCCGGCGTGACGGTGCGCGAGACGAAGAACGACGTGAACAGCGCGATGGCAATGGTCAGGGTCAGCGGAATGAGCAACAGTCTCGCGATGCCGACGATGAAAAACATGGGCAGAAAGACCACGACCGTCGTGACGGTCGAGGCGAAGATCGGCATGGCCACTTCACGGGCGGCGTTCACGATAGCGTCCCATCGATTCCGGTCGACGTTCAAATGCCGTTGAATATTCTCCAATTCGACGATGGAGTCATCCACCAGGCGCCCGATGCCGAGGGCCAGCCCGCCCATGGTGAAAACATTCAGGGTCTGGTTGGTGAAATAGAGCACGATGAAGGTAACCAGAATCGAGAGGGGGATGGCCACCGAGATGATCAGGGTGCTGGTCAGGTTCCTCAGAAACAGCAGGATGACGGCCGCCGCGAGCAGCGATCCATGCAGGGCCTGTTCGATCAGGTTTCTGATCGACTGCCGGATATAGGTCGACTGGTCGAAGGAAATGCCCAATTGCACACCCGGTGGAATGCCGATCATCTTGGGGATCGCCTTCCGCAAGGCATCGACCACTTCCACCGTGTTCGCGATCGGCTGTTTGTTGACCCGGAGATAGACGGAGCGTTTGCCGTCCGTGCGGACGACATTGGTTTGAATATCCGAGGAATCCGTCAGGGTGCCGACATCCCGTACGCGCACGGGATTGCCCCGCGGATCGATTTTGACCACGACGTCGTTGATCGGTTCCACCGTCTTGAATTGCGTGTTCGTGAATACGTTGTAGTCGAGGTTGCCCGCTTTGATGTCGCCCGACGGCAGGATCAGGTTGGAGGCTTTGACGGCCTTGACCACATCGAGGATGGACAGGCCGCGTGCCTGGAGCAGTGCCGGGTCCAGGTTAATATTGATCTGCCGGATTTTCCCGCCTTCGACCGTGGCCGCCGCGACGTTGGCAATCTGTTCGATCTGCGGGGCAATGGTGTTAAAAGCCAGATCGTAGAGAGCCCGCTCATCCATATCGCCGCCGGCCGCCGTGACGATCGCCACGGGAATGTTCGACACGTCGAACTTGACGATGAACGGCTGCAGAATGCCGGGCGGCAGGCTGTTCAAAATCTGGGTGATGCGCTGCATCACCTCCATCTGACCCACATTGATATCCGCGCCCCAGTTGAACCAGATCTGGACGGCTCCGATCCCCTGCTTGGCGAACGACTCCACATGTTCGACGTTCGAGGCGGAGCTGACCGCTTTTTCAATCGGGTAGACCACGCTCTGTTCGATGTCGAGCGGAGGAGCGCCTTTGTAAATGACGCCGACAAACGCGACCGGGACTTGAATGTTGGGAAAAAGATCGACCGGGAGCCGGTCGAGCGATGTGGCCCCCAGGATCACCATGGCCAGGGACAGCATCAGGATGCCGATGCGATTACGAAGTGCGAGGAGCGTCAGCCACATAATGGAGAATGAGCTGCCTGCGTGATGTGATGATCCAGTCCTGCCTGGTGGACCGGAACGGCGCGATATTGCCGGGCGGTCTTATAACGGTTGGACCTGGACCGGCGCGCCTTCGCTCACCAGATCTTTTCCGGAAACGATCAATTGCTCGTCTCCGGCCAACCCCTTCAGGACCTCGACACGGTTTTCCACACGAGTCCCCAGTTCGACCGGCACCTGATGGGCTTTCCCGTCCTTGACGACATAGACATATTGCGATTCCTCCAGGCGACTCACCGCATCGAGTGGAATTTGAACGGCCTGCGGGTGCTTGCCGACCAGGACTTCGACCCGGGCGAACATGCCGCCTTTGAGACGATGGTCCTTGTTGGGAAGATCGACTTCGACGGTCATGGTCCGCGTGGCGCGATTCAAGGCCTGCACGACGCGGGTGACCGTGCCTTCGAATACCTCGCTCGAATAGGCTTCGGCCCGAACCTCCGCACGCTGCCCGAGTTTGATCAGCGGGACGTCCTTCTCGACGACCTCGATCAACGTGCGGACGGTTTCGATGTCGTGCACGCTTAACATGCCGCGCGACATGGTCGAGGTGCTGGCGGTCGCCCCGCTCACGTAGGAGCCGGGATCGAGGTTGCGTTCGGCAATGTACCCTGCGAACGGAGCGCGAATGTAGGAGTAGGCCAGATTCGTTTCTGCCTGGGCCAATGCGACGGCCATCTGCTGTACCTGAGCCCGCAGGGAATCCAGGAGAGCGAGCGCGCCATCATGATTGACTTGAGCCGTATCCAAATCTTGCTGGGAGACGAATTGATCCTTGATCAGCGCCGTCATGCGGTTGAGCGTCAGGGCGGCATTTCGCACGGCGGCATCCTGCTGGACAACCTTCGCCTTGGCCGAAAGTAGATTGGCCTTCGCCTGGTTGACCGCATGCACATAGTCGGTGTGATCGATTTCGACGAGCAATTGATTGGCCTTCACGAGGTCGCCTTTGTCCACGTAAATCCTGGCGATATACCCGTCCACCCGTGAGAACACGTTGACGAGTTGGTTGGGGATCAGGTCGGCTGTGTAGGTCAGATGCACGTCCAGGTCTTGCTTGATGGGATTCATGGTGCCGACGGTGAGGATACGGTTTTTTCGGGCGTCGGTCTTGGCACCGCTGCTGAGGCGAAACACGATCAGTGCCGTCACGGCCAGGAAAAGAATGATTCCCAGAATGACGATCGGATGTCGGGTGATGGGGTTACCGGACACGTGAGGTCCCTCGCGGCTTGCCGGCGGGAGCGTATGTCAGTCCCTGCAGGAATAGTTCCACATAGGTGGCCACGATCTCTTGATGCGAGCAATGCAGCGGCACCTCGAAGATTTCATGGAGCAGGCGATGGTGGACCACCATGCCGATAAACGCCCGCGCAGCCAGCAGGGGATCGATCGTTCGGAAGGCGCCTTCCTCAATCCTGGTCTGAATATATCCGGCCAAATAATCGTAAAACACACGGTGTTGCTTGCCGAAAAACATGTCGGCCAATTCATGACCTTCCAGCGCGCTGAAGAGCAGCAGCCGCAGCATGGTGGGATCGGCGCCCGGGCGGATGCGATACCCAGCGATGAGCGTAAATACGCGGTAGTCGTCCCGCTTGCGGGCGACGTGTTCGACGGCGCCGAGGAGTTCGCTGAGGGGGGCTTTTTCTGCGAGGATAGCCGTGTAGAGTGCCCGCTTGGTTGGAAAGTACTTGAACACCAGGGCTTCGCTGACCCCGGCGGCGCGGGCGATTTCCTTCGTCGTCGTGCCCTTGAAGCCCTTCGCGGCGAACAGGGCGGCGGCGGAGGAGATCAGGCTGGCCTGGCGATCCCGGCTCGGGCTGCGCGAAATGGCGGTCGTGGCGTTCATGTCGTTGGTCGTCGAGTGAGTGAGTAGTCACTCACCGTCCACGCTATCACGTGATCGGACGCGAAGACAAGGAGGGTCATACGCAGGTTTGTCACTAGGGCGCGGGCGCGTTGCTCTCAGTAAATTTGGCGCGGAACGCCTGACTCTCGAAAAAGATGATCCCTTGGCTCGTTCGCACGTCGTACCGAAGGATGATGTCGCTGTCGGGCCCTTGCCAGTCAAAAAACTTCACGACGCCTCCGGCGACCTGCCCCGGGGTCCGGTCCAGCTGGCCGAACTGTCGTTGCAGGTAACCCAGGATGCGGTCGTGCGTCTCCTTGCTGTTGTACCGCACGATGACGCGGGCAAATTTCCCGTCGATGGTGCTGAATCGCATGGAATCGACTGGGGCCGGCCCTAATGTCGGAGATGTTCCCTTCAGCTCGTAGGTCTGCACGCGGCCGCCGTCCTCCACCTTCATGAACGTCTCGGATTCGGAAAACGAGGCTCCCCAGGGGACGCCTTCAAAGCCGTTCGAATCGTTGTGCATGGGGACGGCCAGAGCAGCGACCGGAACGAGCATGGCCACGATAGCCAGCCTCACAGTGAGCCACCGCTTGCGAAGGATGAAGATCAGGCCGTGCATATCACTCCGCCGTGTCCGCGATTCGATCCTGAAACCGGGGCGCCAGATTGCGGCTTTCGATGAAGACAAATCCACGGTCCCGATTGGCCTCATAGGTCAGCGTGATTTCGGTCTCCGGCCCGCGCCAGGAATATTGTTGATTGAGTCCCCGCATCATCTGCCCGGGAATGCGCTCGATCACGCCATAGGAGTGTTCAAGAAATTTCAGCACCTGCCTATGGGTCTGAGCGCCGCGATAGCGAACGGTGACGCGCGCGAACTGGGCATCGACGGTCGACAGGTGCAGGCTCTCCACCGGAATGCCGGCATAGACCGGCGGGCCATCGCGAAATTCGTAATCGGTGGTATGGGAATTATCGCGAGTGACCGTGAGTTCCGGGATGCCCGTAAGGGCCATGCCCCAAGATAAATGGTGAAATCCCAGCGGATCGTTCGCCATCGTGATGGCCGAGGCCGGTCCGGCATAGGAGCCCAGCAGCACCGCGAGAAACAGAATCGGAGCGAGGAAGCGGATGGATGACCATGTCGAAGACGCGTAAGGCATAGCCGGTAGAGGATCTCGTGCGGCACGCTACCATGCTTGTCGAGGTGAGGGCAACTCTCAGGCGGCGTTCTTGTGAATGGAGAACCCCTTGGCTATAATGCGCCCTCTCGTACGCAGTCATTCGTGCAATCAAGGCGGGATCCATGATCGATAGTGACGTGTTGGTGCAGGGGCTTCAGGATATGGGCGTGAATTTTTTCACGGGTGTACCCGATTCAATTCTGGGCGGGATCATCGAAGAGCTGATGACGCGCAAGGCCTATACCCCCGCCGTGCGCGAAGATGAAGCGGTCGCCATGGCCGCCGGCGCCTATATGGCCGGGAAGATTCCCGCCGTGCTCATGCAGAATTCAGGACTCGGCACGTCCCTGAATGCGCTCATTTCTCTCAACATGATTTATCGGCAGCCCTGCATTCTTATCGTGTCCTGGCGGGGCTTCGAGGGCAAGGATGCTCCGGAGCACCTCGTGATGGGTGAGACAATGCTGCCGTTACTCGATACGATGAAAATTCCGCACCGGGTCCTATCGGACCAAACCCTGGCGGACGATCTCCGGTGGGTCGGGCAAACGTTTATGAAACAGCGGGTACCGCTGGCGCTCGTCATAAAAAAAGGCGTGGTCAGGGGGTTGCATCCATGAGGCCGGAAGAGGGCACGATGCAGAGCCGGGCGCAGGCCATGACGGTGTTGCTTGAATTGTTGACCGATCAACCGGTCATCGTGTGCAATGGTTTTCCATCCCGCGAAGCGCACAAGATTGCCGATAGGCCGACTCATTTCTATATGATCGGGTCGATGGGGAATGCCGCTGCGATCGGACTCGGCGTGGCGTTGGCCAAACCCGCCAAGCAGGTCATCGTCTTCGACGGCGACGGCAATGTGCTCATGGGAATGGGCACCCTGGCGACGGTAGGTGCGTTGAAGCCGAAAAATTTCATTCATGTCGTATTCGACAATGAAGTGTACGGCACGACGGGCAATCAGCCGACGATCTCAAACGTCGTTCCGCTGGAGAAAGTGGCCAAGGCTGCAGGGTATGTCCATGTCGAGCGCGTCCTCGACCGGGATGATCTGCTGTATGAATTCAAAGACTTGTTGAAAAAATACGGACCGAGCATGTTGTTGGTCAAGGTCAATGAATTCGTCGAAGATGCCGGCCGGGTCCTGCATGAGCCGCCGGACATTACCGCCCGGTTCATGAAGGCCATTGAATAGCACCTGTGCGCTGAGTGCGATGTGTGAGGCCGCTCCGCTCAGTCTCGATTCACAGCCTGAGGCATGAACATGATCCTTTTGAATCCAGGCCCGGTGAATGTGAGCGAACGGGTGCGGCAGGCATTGATGCGCCCGGATATCTGTCATCGAGAGTCCGAGTTCTCCGACCTCCTGGGCCGAATCCAACAGAAATTATTGACGGCCTTCGTGCCCGGGGCTGAAGCCGACTATGTCGCAGTGGTGCTGACAGGGTCAGGGACCGCTGCGGTGGAGTCCGCCGTGATGTCATGCCTCCCGGTGGGCAAGCGCATGCTCGTGCTCAACAACGGCATCTACGGCGAACGCCTCTCCAACATGATCGGTCTTCATCGACTCGGCGTGTCTGAACTCAAATGGGAGTGGCATATCAAGCCGGATCCTGAGCGAGTCCGGTTGGCGTTACGCCAGCATCCCGAGGTGCATGCGGTGGCTATGGTGCATCACGAAACGACCACCGGATTGATCAACCCGCTGAAAGAGATTGCGGAGGTCGTCGACAGTCAGAACCGGGTGTTTGTGGTCGATTCCGTCAGTGGCCTCGGGGGTGAACCGATCGATATTGCCGGCTCTCACATCTATATGGTGGCGGGGACGGCCGGCAAGTGTATCCAGGGATTTCCCGGAGTGTCGTTCGTTCTTCTTCGCAAGGGGTTTCTGGAACGGATGCGAGGCTATCCCAAGCGATCGTGGTACCTCCACATGACCCATTATGTCGACGATCAGGGCAACGCGATCGTCCCGTTTACTCCGGCTGTTCAAATCTATTATGCGTTCGAAGAAGCCTTGGACGAATTGTTGGAGGAAGGGGTGGCTAATCGCATGCAGCGGTATAAAAACACCGCCTCCCGGATCCGGGTACGCCTGGGGGAATTGGGCGTGAAAGCATTGCTGCCGCCGGAAGTTCAATCGAACACGATCACCGCGTTTCATCTTCCTTCCGGCGTCAGGTATGACTCGCTGCACGATCAATTGAAATCATGCGGGTATGTGATCTATGCCGGACAGGGGCAATTGGCATTGAAGATTTTCCGCATTGCCAACATGGGTGCATTGACGGAACCACACATCCAGGGATTTCTCGCGGCCTTCGAACAGACGCTGACAGGCTGTGCCGTACGAACATGAGAGCTGTCATCCTGGCCGCCGGGGTCGGCAAGCGCCTCTGGCCGATCACACAACATACGCCCAAATGTTTGATCGAGATCGGAGGACAGACTCTGCTGTCCCGCTATCTCGAGGTCCTCGCCAGCGTCCAGATCAGAGACGTCACCATTGTGATCGGGTACAAGCAGGAGATGATTCGGGCCGCGGTCGGCACGCAATATCGCGGTGTGAGTATTTCTTATCTCATGAACGAAGAGTTTCATCGCGGCAGTATTTCGTCGCTGTGGATCGCCCGGCCGGCACTCTCCGATGACGTCGTGATTATGGATGCGGATGTGTTGTTCCACCGTGAAATTCTCCGCCGCTTGGTGGAGTCGCCGTTCACGAACTGTCTGCTAATGGATGAGACGGTCAAGCAGACCGGCGAGGAATGTATGGTCGTGGTTCAAGGCGGACGGGTCGTGGCCTTGAGCAAAAAGATCCCCGAGCGATACGATGTCGCCGGAGAGGGCGTGGGATTCCTGAAAGTGCGCCGGGCCGATACGGCCCATGTGATCGGCTCGCTCAAGGGCTACATCGATCAAGACCGGTGGGAGATGGAATATGAAGACGGGTTGTTGCGATATTTTCAGGATGTGAAAGTCGGGCATGAGAAAATCGGGGGGCTCCCCTGGACTGAAATTGATTTCCCTGAGGATGTGATGCGGGCCGAACGGCACATCCTCCCGAGGCTCTAATCTCCGCGAGGCGCTGGTCGATGAGCGAACGCACACTGGAACGCGGCACGGAATTGCAGGGACTGAGCACGGCCATTCTGTTGCCGGGCGTGAGTCTTTTTGGCGATCGGCCGGGGCGGGGACTGACGGACGTCGGCCCCCTGACCTTCATCGGGGGGCTGAGCCTCTTTCAACGCACGGTGCTCACATTGCAGGGGGCAGGCATCCGTCAATTGATCGTCCTGGCGGGCGCCGATGAAGAATTGCTGAAACATACGCTGGCGCAGGGAGCTCGGGTCACCATTCCGGTTCGGTGGATGCCGATCCGGGAGTTCCCGCTCGATGATCCGCGCACGTGGGAATCGCTGGCCACCGAAGTGCGCGGCTTTTGTTTGATCGCCGGGGTGCAGGCGGTGTTTTCGAAACGGTTGATCGAGCACTTACGGCAGACGATGCGTGACAGCGAGGCGG
This sequence comes from Nitrospira sp., assembly GCA_013696305.1. Taxonomy (GTDB): domain Bacteria; phylum Nitrospirota; class Nitrospiria; order Nitrospirales; family Nitrospiraceae; genus Nitrospira_A. The sequence continues at coordinate 2,038 of JACCYV010000230.1, read as the reverse complement.
TGGTAGTGACGCGCGAAGTTGGCCTGGTCGAACCGGAGATGGGTCGGCGGAATCCCGCCGTGGCGTTTGAGGAAGGCCGGCTCATTTCCTTTCATACTCACACTGGACACGAGGGCCACCAGGTGGCGGCCGATCTGGTGGTGCTGCCGGCGAGCATTCTGACTCCGCCGAACGGGCTGTCGTCTGCTCCGATCGGTGGAGCGGCGGATCCGTTGGGCATGATTCCAGTGCGCCGATGGCTGGAGCGGGAGGCTGCCGAGGGGCGCGTGCGGGTGGTGGCGGCCGCCTACGATGCCGGCCTCTGGTATCGGGACGTCTGGGATCAGGCGAGTGCGGACGTGGCAGAACGCACGCTTTATCGCTCGCTCAAGGGAGAGGCCGAAGGATTCGTCGATCGATATTTCAATCGGATCTTCTCACGCCTCCTCACGAGAGCGTTCTTATGGATGAAATGCTCGCCCAATGTCGTCACTCTGATCGCCACGGTGGTCGGGCTACTCTCGGCAATCGGGTTCGGGTGGGGGACCTATCAAGCTGGGATCATTGCCGCGTTGTTGTTTCAACTGGCGGCGATTATCGATTGCTGCGACGGCGAGGTGGCGCGGCTGACCTTTAGTGAATCGCCTTTCGGCGCCCGGCTGGATATTGCCATGGACAATGTGGTGCATATCGCCATTTTTGCCGGGATCGCCTGTGGGGCCTACCTCCAACAGGCTGGTATGGCAGGAGACTGGGTTCCCGTGGCTCTGGGTGGCGCGGCTGTATTTGGTAATGCGATGTCGTTTTGGCTGGTGACGAAGGCGCAAAAAATCGGCGGCACGCGCGGCTGGAATACGCGCAAGCAGGCTGCCTGGTCTGACTTTATTCTGAAGAATGTGGCGAGCCGGGATTTCTCGGTGGTGGTGTTGCTCTTCGCGGTATTGGATAAGCTCGACTGGTTTTTGTGGATGGCCGCGCTCGGCTCGACGGTGTTTTGGCTCTTGATGGTGTGGGTCATTCGACCCGCGGCGCGCGCCCGTGCTTAAAGCGGCCCTTCTTCTGATTGGGGCACTGACTCTCTTCGCACTGATCTGGCACATCGGCATCGATCGCATCTATGCCGCGGTGGCCCAGCTCGGTCCTGCCGCTCTGTCGTTGATCCTGCTGCCCTCTCTCCTCATGTATATCCTGGAAGCCTACGGTTGGCGTGTGACGCTGGGCCGCTGGGCGGATGGCGTTCCCTTTTGGCGGGTGCTGGCGATTCGTACAGCCGGCGAGGTGGTGAATATGACCACGCCCACGGCCTACGTCGGCGGCGAACCGCTGAAGGCGTTTCTCCTCAAACGACAGGGCGTGCCGCTGGTAGAAGGCTTAGCGTCGGTGGTGACGGCCAAGACGACCATGACGATCGCCCAGATCCTGTTCATTCTGATCGGGATTGGGCTGGGATTCTGGTTATTGGGTGACGGAGGATCCGCCGGGCAGACCATCACCGCCGGATTGGTCAGTGCGGGCCTGCTCGTGTTCGGGGTCGGCGCCTTTGTGGTGGTACAACGTCAGGGCATGTTTTCCTGGATTCTGAAAATTCTGCGGCTTGTACGCCTCCGACTGCCGTATCTGGAGTCACGTGAGCAAAAGCTGCACGAATTGGATCGTACCATCGCCCACTTCTATGCACACCGGCGATCGGCGTTCATGTGGTCGACCGGACTCTTTTTCCTCGGATGGTTGGCCGAAGCATTGGAAGTGTTTGTGATGATTGTGTACCTGGGGCAACCCATCACCGTCTTATCTGCCATTGCGATCGGCGCGCTGTCGGTATTCATCAAGGGCGGAACATTTTTCATCCCCGGCAGTTTGGGCGCGCAGGATGCGGGCAACCTCTTCTTGTTGACCGCGTTCGGCTATGGGGAAGTGACGGGTATCACCTTCGCGCTGCTGCGACGCTTTCGAGAATTCGTCTGGATCGCGCTGGGGCTCGCTTGTCTGGCGCTTGTCACGAGGGGCGTCGACCGGTCTCTCTCCACCGACTGACAATCTCTCCCTCCACAGTCTAAGG
>JACCYV010000227.1 GCA_013696305.1 Nitrospira sp. | reverse complement strand
TTTACGACCGGCTGCAGTTTGCCGTCACGTCCACCTTCCACTATCTCTTTCCTCAACTGACGATGGGCCTGGCTCTGCTGCTGCTCTATCTGCGGACCAGAGACCTCTTCAGTACCGGCGATCATTTTCATCACGTCGCGCGATTCTGGACCGGCATCTTTGCGTTGAGCTTTGGCTTCGGTGTCGTGACCGGTATTCCTCTTGAATTTCAATTCGGCACCAACTGGGCGAAGTTTTCCAACTATGCCGGGGGGATCATCGGCCAAACCCTGGCCATGGAAGGGGTGTTCGCGTTCTTCTTGGAATCTTCCTTCCTCGGCATTTTGCTGTTCGGCGAGAAACGATTCAGCCGGCTTGTCCAATGGTTGGCCGCCCTGATGCTGTTCCTGGGCTCATGGCTTTCCGGCTATTTCATCCTGGCGACGAACGCGTGGATGCAACACCCCGTGGCCTATCGGGTGGCCGAGGATGGCCGTCTCTTCGTGGACAGTCTCAGCGGATTGCTGACGAATCCATGGCTTCTCTGGCAATTCACTCACAACATGACCGCCGCCGTAGTGACCGGCTCGTTCGTGATGGCGGCGCTGGGTGCGTTCTATCTATTGGCTGATCTGCATCTCGCGCATGCCAGAACGTGCCTGCGTACCGGTGTGGTCGCGGGAGCGATCGCGTCGGTCCTGATGATCTCGCCCACAGGACATGAAACCGCGCGGCAGGTGTTCGAGTATCAGCCGATCAAGGGCGCCGCTTTCGAGGGGCTGTTTCGCACCGAACGGGGAGCAGATGTCGTGCTGATCGGACAGCCGAATACGGAAACGATGACGATCGATAACCCCCTCATCGTTCCCTCGGCGCTCAGTTTGCTCGTCTACTATGACATTTATGCGAATGTGAAGGGTCTCGATGCCTTTCCCCGGCAAGACTGGCCCGATAATATCGCACTCCTCTACTATGCCTACCATATCATGGCGGGCCTGGGGACCCTGCTCGTTGCCGTTATGGGGCTCGCACTCTTCTGGTTGTGGCGGGGACGACTCTTCACGGCGAAGTGGTTGCTATGGTTACTCATGCTCAGCGTCCCGTTTCCTTATATCGCCACCACGGCTGGATGGATGACGGCTGAAATAGGCCGCCAGCCTTGGCTCGTGTACGGTCTGCTCCACACGGCCGACGGAATCTCCCCGTTGGTCCATTCGGGGAATGTGCTGTTCACGTTCCTTGGGTTTCTCGGCCTCTACCTGTTTCTGGGACTGCTCTTTTTGTTCCTCCTTGCCGAGACGATTCGACATGGACCGACAGCGTCGGCCTCTGCCGACGGTCTGCCGGTCTGAACGGAGAGTATTCACGCGATGGAAATTTTCTGGTATAGCGCCGTCACGCTGATGCTGGCGATCTATGTTGTGCTCGATGGCTACGATTTCGGCGTCGGCATGGTATATCCCTTCGTGGCTCGGACGGACGAGGAACGGCGCCTGGTCCTGGCGGCGATCGGGCCTGTCTGGAGCGGCAACGAAGTGTGGCTGATCGCCGCCGGCGCTGTGCTGTTTCTCGCGTTCCCCCGAGCCTACGCCGCAGGTTTCAGCGGCTTCTACCTGGCGCTGATCATCGTTTTGTGGCTGTTGATGGGACGCGGCCTTGCCATTGAACTGCGCGCGCACCTGGACCACGCGCTATGGCGACAGTTTTGGGATGTCGTATTCGTCGCCGCCAGTGCATTGCTGGCGGTCGTCTTTGGCGCTGCGCTGGGCAACCTAGTTCGGGGGGTACCGTTGAATGCCGAGGGTTACTTTTTTGTCGCACTCTGGACTGACTTTCTCCCAGGCCATGATCCGGGCATTATCGATTGGTTCACCGTGCTGCTTGCCATGACCAGTGCGGTGCTGCTGACAGTACACGGAGCTAATTATCTGACCATGAAAACCACCGGCGAATTGCGAGCCAGGGCACGGCGCGTGGCACGTCTATGTGGGTATGCCGCCGTCCCGCTCATAGCAGTGGTTCTGGCCGCGCTGTCCCTGGTGCAACCGTCTTTTCGGATAAATTACGATGCCCATCCGATCGGTTACGGTTTGCCGCTGATCGGTCTCGCCGCACTGGCAGCCTTGCTGGTCTTCAGGACAGGAGAGCGGGATGCCGCCGCCTTTTGTTCATCGAGTATCCTGCTGTTGGGATTGCTGACCGGCACGGCCTGGGGATCCTACCCCAACATTTTGATCGCGACCACTGATCCGGCCAACAGCTTGACGGTCACCAATGCCTCGGCCGGGAGCTATGGACTTCGGGCGGCCTTTTGGTGGTTTACTATCGGACTCGGAATCGTCATCGTCTATCAGATCTGTATCCACCGCCTCTTCTGGGGCCCCGTCAAGTCGGGATCAAGCGACTTCTCCGCTCACTAGTCACCGGAGGGTGTTTTTGAACGAACGGTGAATGGTAAAAATGCTGTGCAGGTATGTGTTTGTGAATGCGGGCTATGTGTAAGCCGAGCAGGGATCGGAATCTTTTGCAACTGTTCCCAGATTCGCACATTGCCTTGATGTGGCCTGCGGTCTCTTGCGCCTGCAAACCATGGTATTTCTGCTTCGGGCGCTTGTAAGCACCACGACACAATGACGACCAATCAAGAGAGCAGATCCAGGGAGAGGAGGCCAGCATGGCGACATTAAACCAAACCGGGCCCGACTCCCAGCTCCCGATCGTTGATTCATCTGTACCGACAAACAATCCGTCGCCGAGGCCGTTAGGCACGATCCCTGAGGCTGAGATGGTCTATCGGCATGCGCTGCCGGTGCGGATTGGCCATTGGTTAAATGCGGTGTGTCTTGTCATTCTCATTATGAGCGGCTTGCAGATTTTTAACGCACATCCGGCGCTTTACTGGGGCGATCGATCGGATCGAGATCACCCGGTGCTCTCAATTCGCGCCCTAAAGTCGGATGACGGCCAAGTGAAAGGCATCACCACGCTACTGGGCCATCCGTTCGATACGACCGGGGTGCTGGGCTATTCGAATCATTCCGTTCGTGCCTTTCCCGCGTGGGCGACGGTGCCGAGCGGGAAGTGGCTTGCAATGGGCCGGCAGTGGCATCTCTTCTTTGCCTGGCTTTTCGTGATTACCGGGGTGGTCTTCGCGACCTACGGGTTGGTCAGCCGGCATATTAAGAAAGACCTTCTGCCCACTGGGCGGGACCTACGCGGTATCGGCAAAGCGGTGAAGGAACATTTGATGCTGCGCCACTCGAAAGGGGAGGAAGTCACGCGGTACAATGTGCTGCAGAAGCTCGCCTATATGGGTGTGCTCTTCGGGTTGGCTCCCCTCATTATTCTCACGGGCCTCACGATGTCGCCGATGATCGACACGGCCTTCCCATGGCTGCTCACGCTCTTCGGCGGACGCCAATCCGCTCGGACAATTCACTTTATCGCCTGCTTCTCCTTCATCGGGTTCATCGTGGTCCATGTGTCACAAGTCATCCTGACAGGGTTCTTCAACAACATTCGCTCGATGGTCACCGGCTGGTTGGTGGTGAAACATGTAGGGGTGCGCCATGAACATTGAAAATGCCATAAAACGGCGACAGTTCCTCAAGGGCTCGCTGGGCGCTGCAAGTCTTGCGGCCCTTGCCGGATGCGACAACCTTACACAGAGTACCTGGTTCCCCGGCGTTTTGAATAAGGCTGAGAGACTTACCGATCTGGTTCAGCGAGCGATCACACCGGCCAATGCACTGGCGAAGGAATATACCGACTCGGATGTGTCCGCGATCTTTCCGTCAAACGGTAACACCAATCCTGGCACGGTAGATTATGCTTCTCACGTCGAGAACGATTTTGCGAAGTGGCAGGTGGAGGTCGTCGGTTTAATCCAGACTCCCATGAGTTGGTCCTTAACTGCGCTCAAAGAATTGCCGTCGCGCGCTCAGATTACTCGACACGATTGCGTGGAGGGCTGGAGTGCCATCGGTAAGTGGGTCGGCGTGCCGTTGGGCGACCTGATGCGCCGAGTGCAGCCGCTGCCGAATGCCAAGTGTGCGGTCTTTCATTGTGCGGATATCGATGATGAAGGCATTTCTTACTATGAGAGCATGGCGATTCAAGATTGTTACCATCCGCAGACCATCCTCGCCTACGAGCTGAACGGCAAGCTTCTGGATATTCCCCATGGAGCACCGCTACGCCTGCGATTCGAGCGCCAGCTCGGCTACAAACATGCCAAGTATGTCATGCGTATCGAGCTTGTCGAGTCGTTGATCGGTATAGGCGGAGGGAAGGGGGGATATTGGGAGGATCGGGGCTATGAATGGTATGCGGGAATCTAATCAGCATAGTGAACAAGCCGCGTGACGTTCTGCCTCGTTCAGAGTCGCAACGTGTTCCCTATGGGAACGGACCCTGTCCGACAGGCTCGTAGCGCGAGGGTGGAAACGTGACACGGTTGCGAAATAGATCCGCTGTGTGGCTCGTCGCGTAGAATAAGATGTGATCTTAGTAAGGAGGGTCAATGCTCCAGCGCAGGTTCATCGGTTTTGGCATCCTATTGATCGGCCTGTGTGTGACATGGGTGTCGGCCAATGCTGGTCTTGGTATGCAGGCGCCGGATATCACCAACCAGACTTGGCTGAACAGCGAACGGCTACATCTTGCCGATCTCAGGGGGAAGGTCGTCCTGGTCGAGTTTTGGACGTTCGGATGTCACAACTGCCGGAACGTCGAGCCGTACGTGAAGCGGTGGCATCAGGCATATGCCGATCAGGGTTTCGTGGTCATCGGCGTCCACTCGCCGGAGTTTTCCCATGAGCGTGAAGTTGAGAATGTAAAACGGTATATCAAAGAGCACGATATCCGGTTTGCTGTCCCGATCGATAACGACTTCTCGACCTGGAACAGTTATGGCAACCGTTATTGGCCGGCGATGTATCTGATCGATAAGCAAGGCGTCATCCGCTACGTCCGGATCGGCGAAGGCGGCTATCAAGAAACCGAACGGCTGATTCAGTCGCTGCTGCTGCAGAAAAGCTGATTCCATGCCGCGACTTTCGCGTCGACATCTCCTCATTACGCTTGGCACGGCTGCGCTTACGCTGGCTACGCGACCACTCCATGCCTTTGCCGGCGTTCTGAACAAAATCCTTGGCCAGGCGGCAGTGACCTCGACTCAACCGATCACGCCCAACGAAGAATTTTATCTCACCTCCTATCGCAGCCCACCGACCATTCGAGTGTACGACTGGTCGCTCTCGATTAAAGGACTCGTCGAACGTCCTATGACGTTGACCTACGAACAGTTGATCGCGATACCCACGGTGTCACAGATTGTCACGTTGGAATGTGTCGGTAATACCATCGCCGGCGAGTTCATCAGCACTGCGGAGTGGAGCGGAATCTCATTGCGGACCCTCCTTGAGGAGGCTGGTGCGAGCGCCACAGCATATGACGTGATTTTTCGAGCCGCCGACGGATTCTCAGACGGCATTCGCGTTGATCGTGCCATGGCGGGTGATGTGATGATCGTCCACAGGATGAACGGGGTCCCGCTTCCGCAGGGCCACGGGTTCCCGGCTCGTGTCATCGTGCCCGGTTGCTATGGCATGAAGAGCGTGCAGTGGCTCACGGAGATTGAAGTCGTGGATCAGGACTACAAAGGGTACTATCCGCAAAAGGGTTGGACCGACGAGGCCATCGTCAAGACCACCTCGCGTATCGATGTGCCTGGTCACGGGACCACTCTGCGAGGCCGGCGTCATCAGATCAAAGGACTCGCCTTTGCAGGCACACGCGGCATCAGCTTGGTCGATATCAGCACGGACGGTGGCGATCGATGGACTTCTGCGACTCTCGATCCTCCTCTCTCACCCGCTGCATGGAGTTTCTGGAGGCATGACTGGGCGCCACCGTCGTCGGGCCGATATCAACTGGTGGTCCGTGCGACGGACGGAACCGGTCGGCTTCAAACCTCGATCGAACAGGATCCGGCTCCAGACGGTGCGACCGGGCTCCATGAAATGACGGTCACAGTGGAGATCTGAACCGTCCCCCTTTTTCACGCCTAATCCTTTTCGTCGTGCTGCTCCCTTAGTCATCGCTCGCCTCGCCACGGTCCGCTAACACGTTGAACCTCGGGCACCAATTTCTGCGCTTCTTCACTACTTAAGTTTTGACACGTGCCCAACCTCCGGGGAATAGCCGCCCGAGTAGTCTCCGCATATGCTCCGCCTTGTCGCCTGAGGCGGGTTGGATGTGCAAGTCAGGTGTGACATTCATCCACTTTCGGGGCCTGGGAAGTCAAAAGACGAAGCCATAACCTTGTAGACACATAGGAGGAAGAGCATGGCAGACGGTGGTCTTTCCAAACAGAGTGGCGACAAAACGGTGGCGGTCAACGTCCGCCTCAAAACGGCCGGGCAGGCGGACCAGCCGCTCTTAGTCAACTATACCCACGTCGGTTTCGCCGAGGGACTCGCGCACGTAGACTTTGGGTTTCTAGAGCCCGCACTGCTGAGCGCGGTCGTCCAACGTGCGAAACAAGGTGCAGCAGTACCCACACAGCTCGAGGGTGCCAGAATCGCACGTGTCGCATTATCTCTCGATTCCGTGTTTCGTCTGTATCAACAACTCCAGCAGGTTTTAGCCGGTCTCCAACCTCCTAAACCGAAACAGTCCTAACCGGTCTACCCGACAATTCCACCATGGATGTGTTCATGTCCTATCCAGAGACTTGCTCCACGCCACACCCCCTCACCGATACAGGGTTGCTATGCCTGCTGGTGGTCGCACGGTTCCACGACCTGTCTGTTGACGGCGGACAATTTCAGCATCAGTTTGGGCAGTCTAACGAGGTGATGAGCGCACAGGAGCTGCAGCGCGCGGCCAAACATGTCGGATTTTTAAAAGCCGGCGTGGTCGCGCTCACCTGGCATGACCTGTTGGCGACACCGTTACCGGCGATCGCTCAACGGACGGATGGGCGATACACCGTGCTCGCCAAGGTACAGGACGACAAGGTGCTCATTCAGGATCCGTTGGAGACGCGCCCACTGATTCAATCGAAAGACGAATTCACAGCGACGTGGAGCGGGCGATTGCTGCTCTGTACGAAACGCGCGGGCCTCAAGGCGCAGGATCTCGTTTTTGACATCACCTGGTTCATTCCGGCCGTACTCAAATACCGGCGACTGCTGGGCGAGGTGCTGCTCGCGTCGTTCTTTCTTCAGCTCTTCGCACTGCTCACCCCGCTTTTTACTCAGGTGGTCATCGATAAGGTATTGGTGCACAAGGGTTTCACGACGTTGCACGTGTTGGCCATCGGCATGCTGGCGGTGGCCCTGTTCGATGCCTTGCTTGGTGGGCTGCGCACCTATCTATTTGCGCATACCACCAACAGAATCGATGTTGGATTGGGCGCACAGCTGTTTCGGCATCTGCTGGCGTTACCCCTCGCCTATTTCGAAGCCCGCCGGGTCGGCGATACGGTCGCGCGTGTGCGCGAACTCGAACATATTCGCCAATTTCTCACCAGCAACTCTGTGACGGTCGTCCTGGATGTCGTGTTCACGGTCGTGTTTCTCGGCGTGATGTGGATCTATAGCCCAATGCTGACGCTGGTCGTGATGGCGTCGATACCGCTGTATGCCATTCTATCGGTTGCCATCACCCCAACGATTCGGGCGCGGCTCAATGAGAAATTCAACCGTGGGGCGGAGAATCAGTCATTTCTAGTCGAGGCCGTGAGCGGTATTCAAACTGTGAAGGCCCTGGCCGTCGAGCCGCCCTTACAACGCCGCTGGGATGAACAGTTGGCCGGCTACGTCCAGGCCAGCTTCCGCGCCACTAGTCTCATCACGGTAGCCGGCCAGGTGGCGACCTTTGCTCAAAAGGCCACCACGATTGCCGTCATGTGGGTCGGAGCCTACCAGGTCATCGAGGGGGCTCTCAGCATCGGTGAACTGATTGCCTTTAACATGCTCTCTGCCCAAGTCACCGGCCCTTTGCTGCGCATGGTGAATCTCTGGCAGGAATTCCACAGGTGGGCATTTCGATTCAGCGCCTCGGCGACGTGCTGAACACCAGACCGGAGCCCTCACACAACCCGAACCGCACGACCTTGCCGCAGATCACCGGACAGATCTCCTTTGACGATGTTACCTTTCGCTATCGTCCCGATGGGCCGGCCGTGCTCCAGCATGTTTCCGTCACCTTGCAGCCTGGGCAGGTGATCGGAATGGTGGGTCGGTCGGGGTCTGGAAAAAGTACCATCGCGAAGCTGATGCAACGACTGTATGTACCGGAACGGGGTCGCGTACTGGTCGATGGAGTGGATCTCGCGCAGGTCGATCCGGCCTGGTTTCGGCGGCAAGTCGGTGTGGTGCTGCAGGAAAACTTTCTTTTCAATCGCTCCGTCCGGGACAACATCGCGCTGACTGATCCGGGACTCTCGATGGACCGAGTAATCTACGCGGCCAAGCTCGCGGGTGCGCATGAGTTCATCCTCGAATTGCCGGAAGGGTACGACACCATGGTCGGAGAGCATGGCTGCGCCCTCTCGGGGGGACAGCGGCAACGCATCGCCATTGCTCGCGCTCTCGTCGCCAACCCCCGCATCCTCATTTTCGACGAAGCCACCAGCTCCTTGGACTACGAATCCGAAGCGATCATTCAGCAAAACATGGCACAGATCTCCAAAGGGCGCACGGTCATCGTCATTGCTCATCGATTGAGCACAGTTCGCCCGGCCCATCGGATTTATGTACTGGATAAGGGGCATATCATCGAAGACGGGACGCACGATGACCTGCTCAAGCGCAACGGACTCTATGCGCGACTTCATCGACATCAGGAGGGGCGATCCGCCGCAGCCTAATGACTTTTATCACCACTATTGTTCGACACATGGCCGTGTGGCGTGCCGCCTGGCAGATCGAACGAGCCGTACCCGTGGCGGTTGTTCCTGGCGGGAGAGCGGTTGAGTTTCTTCCGGCTGTTCTCGAAATTCAGGATGCGCCCCCGTCGCCGATCGGCCGCGCGATCCTCTGGACCATCATGGTGCTCATCACGGTTTCGGTGGCTTGGGCGTCGGTCGGGCGGATCGACATCGTGGCGACGGCACAGGGGCATATCATTCCCAGTGGCTACTCGAAAGTGATACAGCCCTATGAAACCGGCGTGATCACCTCTATACAAGTGCAGGACGGCCAAGTCGTGCACAAGGGTGACCTCCTGATTGAACTCGATCCCGCCCAGAACCTGGGGGACCGTAATCGAGCCTCTAACGAGTTCCGAGCAGCCAAGGTCGATGCGGCGCGGCTGCAGGCACTGGTCGCGGGCTCGGCGACCTTTGTCGCCCAGACGGACGGTGACTCCCAATACGTCCAGCTCCAGGAACAACTCCTCCGAGATCAGATATCTGAGTATCAGGCGCGAATGGACGCGGCGTCCCATGTCATCGCTCAACGTATGGCCGCGGTCGATTTGACGGAGGAAAATATCCGGCGGCTGGAAGCCACGGTACCCATGGAAACGGAGCGGGCCGGCGCGTTCAAACGACTGATGGAGCGCGACGCCGTCACGAAACTCGATTACCTCCAAGCGGAAGGGCAGCGCATCGATAAGCTGCAGGAACTGGCCGGACAGAAGCACAAACTGCGGCAGGACAAGGCGGCATTGGCCGAAGCCGAGAAGAATCGGCGGGCTCTGGCGTCGGAATTCCAGCAGACGAAACAGACAGAACTTTCTGCCACCGAGACCAAAGCGGCATCTCTCTCACAAGAGGTGAGCAAAGCCGGGCAGAGGGCGGAACTGCAGCGGCTCGTGAGTCCGATCGACGGCGTGGTGCAGCAGCTCGCCGTCCATACGGTCGGCGGGGTCGTGACGCCGGCGCAACCGTTGCTCATCGTGGTGCCGCAGGACCATCCGGTCGAAGTCGAAGCGCAGTTGGAGAATAAAGATGTCGGCTTCGTCAAAGAAGGCCAAACGGCCGAGATCAAAGTGGAGACCTTTCCCTTCACTCTCTACGGCACCATCCCCGGCACGGTGCTCACCGTCTCGGACGATGCCATGCCGATCGACAAAGACAAGTCGGCGGACCGCCTGGTCTTTGCCACGCGTGTGAGTCTGGTGCACGGGACCATCCCCGTGGAAGGCAAACTGGTTCACCTGTCCCCTGGTATGGCCGTGACGGTCGAAATCAAGACCGGTCGGCGGCGGGTGATGGAATATCTTCTGAGCCCCATGCTCAAGTCGCTACAAGAGAGCCTGAGAGAGCGGTAAGGACGATGTCTTTCCACCGAGCGAGACCTCACCGGATTTCTGAACGACCCCTGCTTGCCCTGACAGTCGTGTTGGCCCTGGCCCCTCTTCACTCGGCCGGCGCAATGGTAGGGGAGCAGGCGACGAAGTTCCCCCTGCAGGAGGTGCATCTGACTCTTCGTGCCGCGATGGCGGCGGCGGCTGAGCAGAATCCCTCGGTCCTATTATCAAAAGAACGGATCGAAGCAGCCAAAGGTGAGATCACGACCCAATTGGGCGCCATGCTCCCGAATCTCTCCGCCAATGTTCGAGAAAGTCAGCAAACGCAGTTCCTCGGGACATTCGGCCTCGCGCCGGTCCGGACCGCGCCCTTCAGCATCTTCGACGCCCGCGTGAGCGCCTCGCAGAACCTCTTTAGCCTCAGTCTCATTCAACGCTGGCGAGCCTCGCGGGAGGCTTTGCAGGTAGCCGAGTTCGATGCCCAGAGCAGCCGATTCGATACCATGGCCAGTACCGGACTAGCCTATCTCGAAGGCCTTAAAGCCGCAACGGCGTTAACCATGCGTCAGGCGAACCAACAGTTGATCCGCGAGCTCTTGGCCACGACCAGGGTTCGGAAACACGAAGGGGCGGCCACCGGGTTAGAAGTGGCTCGCTTGGAAGGACAACTGGCCAACGAACAGCAGCAGGTTGTGGCGGCGCAGGCCGAACTGGACCGAGCGAAGAATACCCTCGGGAATCTGTTGGGCTTCACCTTCGAAGTCCGGATGACGCTGACCGACCAATTACAACCGCACGTTTCGGAGGCCGAGGCTGCGCAGGCCGCCTGGGAGAAGGCCGTCACCAATCGGGCCGAGGTCCAAGCGCAGGCCAAGCGGATGCGGTCGGCGGAACTCAGCTACTCCTCCGTGACCGGGGAACGCCTGCCTTCTCTCGTGGCGCAAGGCGACACCGGCCTGATCGGCAACCGCTGGAACAACAGCCTTGACACCTACAATATGGCTTTGCTGCTCCAGATTCCGCTGTTCGACGGAGGGCAACGCGAGGGACGGATCAGCACCGCTCGAAGTCAGCTTCGGCAGGAGGGGTTTCGGATGCAGGTGGTCCTCAATCAAGTCCGCGCCGAGGTCAATGAAGCCCTCATCGCATTAGCGGCAGCCAGAGTCAAGGCAGCCCTGGCTCAGGCCGGATTACAGGCTGCGACCAAAGAAGCGGCCTTGGCTAAAGAACGTTACGCCGTTCTGACAGCAGCGAGTCAGTTTGATGTGATTACCGCGATCACGTCGATGGCGCGGGCCCGAGAGAATCTCGTCGGCGCGTTGTTTGAGCTGAACGCCGCCCGAGTGAACTATGCCCGTGCCACCGGTACGCTGGATTCACTGAGCTAGTGCCAACGGAGAAGGACCTTGATTCTATGAAGGGCGCAGCACTGAGCCGATGGGGCGGAAACGGAGACACCGTCCAGGAAGAAGAGTCGGGCGCCTCGGGCCAGCATCAGGTCAAGATTACGATCGTCCATCCGGATCGGCTGTTTCGTGAATCGTTGGCTTTGGCCTTGGCAGGTTCTCCTCAAGCCATGACGGTCGTGGCCTGCGTGGGGGAGATTGGTGAATTGGCTCGTCTTGGATCAACGCGCCCTCACGTTGTGCTCCTTGGCGGACGAAGGCCCGTGGATTTGCATCGGCAAGCTGTTCGGCTAAAAAGTTGGTTTCCGTTAGCCCGGGTGCTCTTGATGCACAAGTCGGCCGGGACCATCAAAAGTTCGCATGCTCAGGCGCAAGGTCAAATAGGGCTAGTCCACCCGCATCATAACAACAGTTCCTTTCAAGGATTGCTCCAGCACGTGTACCAATTGGGCCGAGAGCGTCCGAGTCAGCCTTTCGACCTCGGTATCGTTGAGCCGCATCCTGATGAATCGGCAGCATCACGTGAACACCGGAAGGAGCAAGATTGGCTCGGTCTGACACCGCGTGAGCAAGAGATCTTACGTCTCCGGCAAACCGGCCTGAGTAACAAGGACGTGGCTATCACGCTTGATATTGGAGTTCAAACCGTCAAGAATCACGTTCATAATATCTCGGTCAAAATAGGACTGAGCCGTGTGAATTCACGATCAGTAGCAACTTGAAAGTGGTCATTGTGAACTGCACGCAGGCTGAGTTGTGCCGAGGTTCTAGGTCGTAAAAAAAGGTACTAGTACCCCTTTTACGTTGAACCGCGTCAAAACAGAGGAGTACACCGTCTATGAATAAGGAGCGGCTGCATCACATGAGTTGGAAGCGTGTATGCCTGTCCCTGGTCCTCATGGCAGTCAGTTGTTGGTGCGCTGGATTGGCCGAGGCAAAAAGTGAATACGAGGTCACTCACACAGGGATCCAGGGCGGGGGATGCTGGTTAGACAATAACCACTTTGTGATTGAGAAGCGGGTATTGCGGCAAGGATCGCAAGGTACATATTTGGAGGGACTTTATTTTGTAGATCCTGATCGTCCCAGAGATCTTCGACCTATCTCTCTTGCACCACTTGAGTCTGATGTTCGAAAGCAGGTGTGGTCAGTGAGCTGTCAGGAGGGACATATTATTTTTCTCACGCCGGGGACAAAACAGGGCAGCTCACGACTCTATCGCCTCACGATCGCAGGACAACCTGACTTGCTCGTGGAGATGCGTGCCCCCCGTGTGAGTCTCAGTGGGCAGTATGTGTTGGGGAATAGTCACAAAGCGGTAATGGATGATGGACCCTTACAAGGTATGTTTGAAGGAAACGACGACTGCTTCCTTTCATATGCAAAGCCTGGATTTCGAGCATTGTGTTGGGACTGGTGGCTAGTAATACCACAACCTTTGCCACAGTTTGTATTCAGTGAATACCGCTGGGAAGAAACCATTAAGATCAAAGATTCAACAGGTGTTTGCTGACACGTTGGCGTTGCCGGGGGTAGGGATCAATCAAGCTTTAGAGATGATTACGAGGGCCGCAGGCGCTGCGGGGCGAAACGTGGCCCAGGTGCAAGGACTCGTCAGTTCAGCATTGATTGATGTTGGAAAGACTTTAACGGGTGCAGTCGGAGCCGTCGATGGGTTTGTCACCGGCACTCTCATCCCATGGATTACAGGCACGGCCCAGGGA
>JACCYV010000221.1 GCA_013696305.1 Nitrospira sp. | reverse complement strand
ATGACGAATCCCAGGAACCCTACCAGCAGGGTGAAGGCGAGTAGCATCCAGAGGGGAGTGTTATGGATCACCTGGCTATGCCCCCAGGGGTCCGGCGGCATCAGCTTCCCAACTCTTGTCGGGTCGGCAATGGCAAGATCGCTGAGATGCCGGTCGAATTGATGGGCAATGACATCGAGCTGCCAACTGCCGGAAAGTGCCAATGCAATCAAGACACCGAGCATGAACACGGGAGCCGCCGCTTTCACGGCCATATGACCGTTCCTCTTCACTCTGAGCCGTGGTGTGTGAGCCGAATCCCAGGATGAGCGTCATGAGTCCCGAGAGTCCCCCGAGGGCCGAGGCCATCTTGGGCGTCCAGGCGATCAGTCCCGGCCCGAAAATGACGACGGCACTGAGCGTCGACCACATGACCAGTACGATCAGAATCCATGAGCCGGTGCGGCCCACCACTCGCGGTCCTGTTCCTCCGTGAAACGGCTGGCGAGCCCGATAAAAACGGTGGCGGTCAGAAAGAACATGGCCAGCATGCCGGGAACGGCAAAGCAGGCGAACCACTCGGCATACTGCGCGATCGCCATCTGATCCGGTGTCTTCGCGAGTACAGTCCAGAGTTACCAGCCGCCGAGTGCGCCGGTGGCCACGACGGCGCCGGTTTCACCGGCCAGCCACCAGGAGAACACTTTGAATCGCTTCAGGGCGACCGTGGCGAACAGCCAGCTGCCCGTGTGAATCAACGCCCCGCCGAGGACGGCTTGGTGGAGCGTGAATTGGCCCATCATGCCGCCGGCGTTCCGAAACCAGGCCGAGGCCGTGGTGAGGCAGATGGTCGCCGCCACCAACGGGATCAAGCAGGCGAGGAGAAACCACGGCTGGCGCTCCAGGCTTTGCCACGCCTCGTGGCGGTAGTCGCGGAGGGTGGGACGGCAGAGATGCAAATAGATCAGCGCCATGACCGCGAGCCCGAGGCCGATCGTCAGGAGGGTCGGGACCGCGTAGTCCGGCAACCGGGGCTTGCAGGGGTTCGACTGGGGTTCGCAGAGGTTCAGCTGGGCGAGGGCAATCATCCAGCGAGGCAGAAGTAACGGCAGCATGAGGAGCGGCAACAGCACCATCCAATTCAAGTGCAGGTTCCGCAGATAGATGCCGAGCAGGGTCCATGAATCGGCGGAAAAGAAACCGAGGTGCGGGCTCAAATAGTTACTATAGTTTCGCAGCCATTGGACCGGATGCGGTGGGTCCGCTGCACCCCTTCCCGAAGTGGCCTGGAGGTCGTTGATCACGCCGTCCAGCCCTCGCGGATGGCGATGAATCCAGGCGGTGAGCCAACTGCCGATGTAACCGCCCCCCGAAACCGTGGAGAGATAGTCGAACGTGTTCAACAGCTGTAAGCGCGCGAGGGACTGCAACACTCCGAGTCCGAAGGTGGCGCTGCGGATGCCTCCCCCGGACAAACAGAGCCCCGCCCGTGTTGCATGACTGGTATGTATATGATGGACGAGCGCGGCAGTTCGGATGGTGTCGGTTGCCCCTGCCGGATAGTCCGGCGGGAGAGGGCCATGGAGGAGCTCAGTGTCCTCCTCCAGAATGCGGGTGAGGGAAAGCGGTTCGTCCTGTTGCGCAGAGATTTTCATCGGGACCCCACAGGAGTTCAGCGCTCTGACTGACTCATCGACCATGACGGTCTGCGGATGACCGGCACCGCTCCTGCCATGAAAAATGTTCGTCCCTGAGCGCAAAACATATGGTGACCCGCCGTTCTCCCTGGCGTTGAGCGCTATCAGGAGTATGTCCGGCCAGGGCGGGCTAGTGTCTCCGGTCCCGTTGCATCATCTTATCTGTATAAGCCAAGAGAATCGCAGAACCCAAAAATGTCGCGTGAATGAAAATTTTCCACTTCACGTGTTCGGGATTTTCGTTCGCGATATCGACAAAGGATTTCAGCAAATGAATGCTGGAGATTCCGACCAATGAGGCCGCCAGTTTGATCTTGATGGTGCCGGGGTCCACATGGGTGAGCCATTCAGGGCGATCGGGGTGCGTTTCGAGGTCGAGCTTGCTCACGAATGTGGCATACCCCCCGATGATGACCATGGTCAGCAGGTTCGCCACCATCGTCACGTCGATCAGTCCGAGTACGCCCAACATGAATTTCGTTTCTTCCAACTGCTTGAAGTGGATGGCCATTTCCCACAGTTCGTATAAGAACTTGGAGGCGTACAGCAGTTCGGCGATGATGAGGCCGCCATAGAGGGGTGCTTGAATCCACCGGCTGCCGAAGACCAGGAATTCGAACGCCTGCTCAATGCGGTTGGGTGATGCGGGCAGTGGTGATGCGGGACCGGACGGGGACGGATGACTCACGCGTGCGCTCACTCTCCTTCGTGAGCGTGTATCCTAGTGGGCGCGTCGGGTTCTGTCAATTGCCGGATGCGGGAAAGGGGGCAGGGAGGAGAATCTCTGCGCCGCCTCTGTCACGGGAGAGGGAGACGCGAGGCCTCAAGAGTCAAGACATGGCTGTCTGGTCGCGCTGATGCAGCCAGGTGTCGAGAATGGTCTGGAGGTCTTTCGTACGGATCGGTTTGGCGACGTAGTCGTCCATCCCTGCGGCCAGGCACTGTTCGCGATCCCCTTTCATGGCGTTCGCCGTCATGGCGATGATCGGTGTATGGGTTGACCGGCCTTCCATCTTGCGGATCAGGGCGGTGGCTTCGTATCCGTCCATCTCAGGCATCTGACAATCCATGAAGATGAGCGGATAGGGAGCGCGCTCGTGAGCCGCCACGGCTTCCTGGCCGTTTCCCGCGACATCGACCCGGCAGCCGAGTTTCTCCAGCATTTTGCAGGCGACCTTCTGATTCACTGCATTGTCTTCCACCAGCAGCAAGCGAGTGAAGGCGGAAGCCTGACCTTCGGCCAGCGTGTGGCGCGTGATCAGCGACGGTGCGCCGGCCTGGTCCGGCGCACCGTCGCCTGTGGCCTGGCCGGCCAACAGCAGGCAGAGGCAGTCGAGTAATTGTGTCTGGCGCAAGGGCTTGGTGAGATAGGCATCGATGCCAAGGGCTTGCGCGGTGGTGCCGTCACCCCGCCGTCCCGCTGTGGTGAGAATGACCACATGCGTGGCGGCGGTCGTGAGGTCGTTCTTGAACCGCATGGCCGTCTCGAATCCATCCATCTCCGAAAGGTGCAGCTCGATCAAGGCGAGATCGAAGGGTTTCTGCATAGCCGCGGCCGCGCGTGCCATCTCGAGAGCCTGTCGGCCGCTCTGTGCGCCGCGACAGTCCATCCCATATATCGCGAGTTGTTGCTGGAGGGCGTGTCTGATGGTTTTATTGTGATCGACCAGTAGAATGCGGCGTCCGCGAAGCCGGGTCCAGGAGATCGGCGAAGGCGGTGCGGCGAGCCCCGTTTGCGGGAGCTGTGCGGTAAACCAGAAGGTGCTGCCCTGCCCTGGTTGGCTCTCGATGCCGATCTGGCCCCGCATCTGACGGACCAGGCGTTGACAAATGACGAGCCCCAGCCCGGTGCCGCCATAGCGCCGGGTGGTCGAGCTGTCGGCTTGCATGAAGGCTTGAAACAATCGCGCCTGAACGGCTTCAGGAATGCCGATCCCGGTATCCCTAATCGCGAACCGTAGGACATCCGGTCCGCCGCCTGGTTCACGAGTGATATGGAGAAAGACTTCCCCGGTAGAGGTGAACTTAATGGCATTGCCGACCAGGTTGACCAGGATTTGACGGAGCCGGCCGGGGTCGCCCAGGACGCCGATGGGAACTGCGGCATCGACCAGCCCGATTAACTCGAGGCCCTTGCTCTGCGCCTGTTCGGCGAGCAGATCCAGCGTATCTTCTATAGTGATCCGCAGGTCGAAGGCCAGGTTTTCAAAATGGAGTTTTCCGGCTTCGATTTTCGAGAAATCGAGAATATCGTTCACCAGCGTCAGGAGGGCGTCGCTGGACCGGCGGACGGTGTCGGCAAACTCATGTTGATCTTCCGTGAGCGTCGTATCCAGTAAGAGGCCGGTCATGCCGATGATCGCATTCATGGGCGTGCGAATCTCATGGCTCATGGTCGCAAGGAAATCGGCTTTGAGCTGGACGGCCTGGAGGGCTTCATCCCGCGCCTTGACGAGTTCCACGTTGTTCAGTTCAAGTTCGCGAGCGGCTTGCACCAGGGCCGCTTCAGCTATCTTTTCCTAACCCCAGGAACCCGGTAATGACGCCGTCTTCGTTGTGAAGGGCGGTCATGGTGAGGAGCACGGTCAGATGGCTGCCATCCTTTCTGACGTACGTCCATTCCCGTTCGTCATAGCCGCCTTGCCGGGCATGCTCGACGAAAATCTCGAAGCCTTGGATGGGGCGTCCGTGCAGCGCGCTGAGTTCTTGACCGCGCTGTTCGATCTCAGCAGGAAGGTGCAGGAGACCGGGAGTGTGATTTCCGATCATCTCCTCGGCGGTATATCCCAGCAGCGCCTCCGCGCCTTTGTTGAATGTCGTGATCATCCCCTCCGTGGTGGTGGCGATGATGGACACATTGGTCGCGCCATCGAGAATGGCCGTGAGTTGCCTATTGGTCGACAACAGCGCCTGTTCCAAAAACTTGCGCGCCGTGACGTCGGTCATGATGATTTGTTTGGCCGCCTTCCCTTCGAACGTGGCCGGGGCTGCCGCGATTTCCACCACTACCACACTGCCGTCAAGTCGCACGACTGTTTCTTCGATTCGAGAGGCCGCTTGGCCTGGACCAGGCGTGGTTCCCATTCGTTCTTCTATGAGAGCCCGCGATGCCGGATGGATGAAGTCCAAGACGGAACGTCCGATCAGCGGGGAAGCCGTCAACGCACCCAGCAGGGTTGCGCAGGCCTGATTGGCAAACGCAATGCGACCGTCGCAGGTGACGAATACAGCATTGGGGGACAATTCGACGAGTGAACGATACCGCGTCTCGCTTCCACGGACGGCGGCTTCCATCTCGTTGGCGGCGGTGATGTCCACGGCGATGCCTGCCAGGCGATACACGTTTCCTGTGTGATCTTTCACCGGAAAGCTTCGATCGCGAATCCACCGGATGGCTCCGGCGGGCGTCATGATGCGGTATTCCTCGTCATAGGGTAGATAGGATTGGCAGCCTGCTGCGGCGGCGATACGCTCACGATCCTCCGGGTGTATGCAATCGGCCCACAGCATGGGACGTTCATACAAGGCGCTACGGGGTCGACCCCAGATGGTCTCGAAGGCGGGACTCACGTAGAGTAGGTGATGTTTGTCGGCGGACGTGAGCCAAAACACGGCATCGATATGTTCTGCCAGCTGCCGAAAACGCTCTTCACTCTCCCGGAGAGCCTCTTCCATGCGTCGTCGGGCTGAAATGTCACGGAGCATGCCCGTAAACTTCCGGGACGTGCCGATCCGCATCGCACTCACGGATAAGTGAACATCGAGGGTCGTGCCGTCTTTCCGCACTGCCGGCACATCCCGGCCCGATCCGATAATCGTTCTCGTGCCGGTCACCGCGTGGTGCGCAAGATTGTTCTCAGGGGGTCCAAGGCAGGGAGAGGGCATCAGCATTTCGATGTTCCGGCCGAGCAATTCGTGCTCGCTGTAGCCCAGCAGACTCAGCAGGGCGGGATTGACCTGTTCGATCAGGCCGTGTTCGTCCATGACGACAATGCCTTCGATCGCGCTCTCAAAGACGGACCGTATCTTTTCTTCGCTGGCTCGCAAGGCGGATTCGGCGAGTTTATAATCGGTGACGTCCAGGACAGTCCCGGCCATGCTGGTGGGACGCCCCTCGTCATTACGATAGACGACGCCCCGACAATCGATGTGTCGAACCTCCCCGCTTGGCCGGATAATCCGGCATTCGAGGTGGTAGGGGGCATCGCCATCGAGCGACGCTTCCACCGCGCGCTGCACCCGGCTCTTGTCATCAGGATGGAGGGCTGCCCGGAACAAGTCATAGTCGGCAATGGTACGGGTTGGGTCGCGGCCGAAAATTCGATATTGCTCGTCGGACCAGCGTTCGGCTCCGGTCACGATGTTCCATTCCCAGGAACCGAGATGGGCCAGTGTCTGCGCTTCGTCTAACGCTCGCTGTTTCTCGCGTAGGTCCTGTTGCGCGCGAGTCTCGGCCTCTTCCAGTGCTTTCCGGGCCGAGATGTCGAGATGAATGCCGGCCGCCCGCAATGGCGCGCCGGCGGCATCGCGGACGAGCACGCGCCCGCTGTTCAAGATCCACTGCCAGACGCCTGTTTTGCTTTGCAGGCGATGTTCGCTCGAATAGAGAGGGGTGTCTCCACGCAGGTGGGCGGCAATAGCCCCCATTACGGCGGCCTTGTCGTCAGGGTGCACCAGTTGTTCCCATGTCCGGACGTGCGGATCAAGCTCTTCGATTTGATACCCGAGCATGCTCGCCCATCGGTGGTTGAAGGACAGGTGTCCGCTGGGGATGTCCCATTCCCATGTGCCCATGTCGGCGCCGCTGACGATCATCTCGATCCGATTGGCTTGCGCATCCACTGTCTGTTCATGAACCGTCAACAGTTTCTCCAGCTTCGCGATCCGGGTGTTCAGTTGTCCAATGGCTGTCTTGTCGGTGCTGGTCCCATCGGTGAGGGAGAGGGCCTTGGCGGCAGCATGTGACGGAGGTGTCATGTCCACATGGGGTGCGAGGGCAATCTGTGCGCAAAGAGCGAGAGGTTTGAAGAGCTGCGCCATCGTCTCCGGGATGACGTCTTGGCTGAACAGAATGACGGAGAACAGTTCTCCGTTTGGAAGCGGTGCTCCGAATCCCAGCACCGAGCGGATACCATATTTGAGTACGAACTCTTCCTGCGCAGGAACGTAGGGGCTCCCTTGGGCCTGAAGGATGTGAAACACGTTGAATGTATGTTCTTGCCGGTCGAGGAGCAGGTGGTGTTCCGGTTGTGCAAGTTGGGGAAGCGAGACGCCCAATTGGCGGAAGAGCTGGCTGAACATCGGCAGTCGCTCGACTTCCTCAGGGCTGCCGAGCGGGATGACCCGAAAGCGGCTGGAGCGGGACGGGTCGTTCCACTCTGCAACAGTGCCGGCACTGGCCAGCAAGGTCATGCAGGTGAGGGACGGATGCTCAGGGATGTTCCCCAGCCGCTTGGCGACCAGAGCTTGAAGATCCGGCGCGAGACGGCAGTAAGGCGTGGTGGTGAATAACCGGACCAGGACGCAGGCCGGTTCCCCGGTCTTGGCCAGGGTAAAAGAGTCGTACAGATAACGAACGAGGCGGTCGGCGACCGCTTCGAGATTCGCTGGGCCCTCGCCGAGCCTGCGGAGGGCTGCACCGCAGGCCGTCATGTCCCGAAGGTGGAACGACCGAAGATGGTACATGTGCAGCGTGAACCTCTGAAGGCAGAAAAGGCTCGTCGGATACTGTGTCGGCGCGGGGCCGTGGGAACTTGAGCTGATGACGACTGTGCATACAGCGATGCCTCGCTCAGGATAAATGTGTCAGGTAAAAGGCGGCAGCCTGGGATCTTCTGGTGAGATGTAGCTTGGTGTACACGTTGGCCAGATAATTCTTCACGGTCTTGTCGCTCAGACCGAGTTCGGCGGCGATTTCCTTATTCGTTTTCCCTTGGGCGATGAGCGGGAGCAGACGCTGCTCCTGAGGCGACAGGAGATGACGGCCCCGTTCAGGTTCTCGATCAGCCAGCTTGCGGAGATAGGCAAAGGTATGCCGGGTCATGCCGGGATCGAGGTACGACTGCCCTTTAGTAATGGTGCGCAAGGCATGCAGGAGGGTGTCGGTTCCGGCGTCTTGCAGCACATATCCATGGGCTCCGGTGGCCACGGCGGACAACAGGATGGTGTCGTCAAGGGTGTCGGCAAGGAACAGAACTCGTGTTGCCGGGAGTCGCGAGAGGATCTCCCTGGCCGTCTCAATACCCTTGCCGTCCAGCATCCGTAAATCGAGCATCACGATCTCGGGCTTGAGTTGAAGAATGAGCGGCACCGCCTCCGCCCGCAAGCCGGCCTCTCCGACCACCGTAAAATCCGTGACGGATTCCAGCAGCGTGCGTATGCCGACTCGCACCAGTTCTTGCGGGTTGACGATGAACACGCCGGCCGTTTGTCCCTGTGCCTGATTCATAGGTGTATTCCAAGTTGATGAATGCTGAACTTGCTTATCATTCAGGAGCCTGAGCAGGGATTCCGGTTCCTTCTCCGCCGGCTTGTAGGGGTCGTTCGATAACAGAGTGCAGGCGGGCGAAGGACCGATCGATCGATCGGGTTTTTGGTCTTGATGGATTGCCATGATTTCCCTCCATTTCCCAGAGCCGAGAAGGGCTCTCTATCTTGACGCGCCCCTCTCCTACAGTAGGTCGAGGCCGCGATGTTTAGAATAGACATGCCACCGGATAACCCGTCAGGACACCTCCGCCAACTGATTGAAGTTGAGCTGCTCCACGCTGGGGAGCGGACTGGGGGCACGGACACCCACATCGACCCGTGACAGGGCCAGCACCACGTTTTTTCCTCCGAACCCGAAGCTGTTGATCAGGGCTTTTCCAATGCGTGAGGGCCGGCCCCGCAAGGCCACATAATCTAGATCGCACGCGGGGTCCGGGTTGTTCAAATGCAACGTGGGAGGAATAAACTGATGTTCCATGGCCAGTGCCGTGCCGATGACCTGGAACGCCCCGCTGGCGGCGAAGGCATGTCCCAGGGCCGATTTAAAGGAGCTGACCGGCACTCGATAGGCGTGGGATCCCAGGGATTCCTTGATGGCGGTGGTTTCAATGCTATCGAGCTCCATGGTTCCGAGGCCGCAGGCGTTGACATACTCGACTTCTTCCGGGAACCAACTGGCGGTGACCAAGGCCCGATCGATGGCGCGTTTTTGTTCCTTGCCGGACGCCAGGGGACGCGCCATGGAATAGGCATCGCAGGTAAAGCCCCACCCTTCAAGTTCTGCATACATGTGCGCTCTGCGTTGGCGCGCGTGATCATAGTCTTCCAGAATGAGACAGCCGGCGCCCTCGCCGAGCACCATGCCGCAACGTGTCCGGTCGAACGGGCGCGGCAGATTGCGAATGGTGCCGCCTTGGTCCGGCGCGAGCACCCGTCCTGCTTCCATCGCGGAAAAGATGGTGGGATGCAGCGGGGCTTCGGTGCCTCCGGCGAGGATGAGGTCGGCATGTCCGGCGCGGATCATTTCGAAGGCGCGACCGATCGCGTTCGCCGTGGAAGAACACCCGATGGAGTAAGTTTCACATTCGCCGTTGATGCCGAGTGCGATCGCAATTTCTCCCGAGACGGCGTTGGGGAACGTAGACGCCATTGTAAAGGGGCTGAGGTGTTGGTGCCGCAGCATGCTATCGTGCGCGGCAAAGGCTTCTCTCAGTCCGGCGATGGACGTGCCCAGGCACACGGCCATCTCCGAACGGTTTTCATGCTCGATGTCCAGCTTGGCGTCGCGCACGGCCATGAGCGCCGCCGCGACCGCGAAATGACTGACGCGGCCCATGCGCCGGGCTTGCTTTCGAGGGATAAAATCTTCGGCATCGAAGTCTTTGACTTCGCCCGCCAGGCAGGAAGCAAACGGGGCGGTGTCGAAGGACGACAAGGGGGCGATCCCGCTGTGGCCGGTACTCAGCAAATGCCAAAACGTATGCAAATTGTTTCCTAGCGGGGACACGATTCCCAGCCCGGTGATGACGACTCTGCGCATCTGTCTCATGGGATACCTCCCTGTTACGAACGTTGCTGATGGTCAAGAGATTGTTCACCCTCATGCCAGGCCACAAGGTGTTCATGCTGACTCTGTGACACGGCGGAAGGCGGGTAATACGTCTCGTAGAAACTCAGGTCCAGATGGTGCGCCTGACAGGCCACGATGGATTTGAACGCGTCGACATGAGCCGGAAATCGTCCGTAGGTCTGAACGACGTATTCGCACAAGGCGATGGTGGCGGCGATGCCCTGCTCCGAGTGCCGGGGGATCTGCGGTTTGATCGCCGGACTCCTCCACGGCTGAGGGTCGGGTGTAGTGTACAGACCGAAGGGGCCGAACTTGGAGTCGATCAGTTTGAGAACGGCGTCCTCCATGCTGCCGACCAACGGGAGACAGGGCGCCTCCCACAGTCCGGGAAGGCCGATGGGATTTGGACGGCGAGGGCCAGTGGCCGGCATGTGGAATTGAAAGCCGAGACCGCGAAAGCTATCCGGTTCGATCCCTAACAGGTGACGCCCGCTCCCGACACTGTGGATGCCTCCCCCCAATCCCATGGCCTGCTCCATCAGAAAAATATGCTCGGCGACGATCCCCTGTTCCTGAACCGCCGTGTCGCTGATGGCGCTATCGAGATCGCGCAGGGTCATCGTGCGGCGTTTCACCGGATCGTCGTAGAGATGGCCGCCGCGACTTTTCCTGAAGCGATCGAGCCCGCACCCTTCGTTGCCGTTGTCGGTATCCACAATAAAATAGCCATACTCGTCACTGAGCAATACTAAGAGCAGGTTGAGGTAGACCCCGGCGATGTTGGTGACCGGCATAAAGTACGAGGTGCCGGGACGATTGGCGTACCACTGATTGAAACTGAGCATGAAGGGAAGCTGCCGCGGAATGTCCAATCGTTCGGCAGACAGTTTCGTCAGCTTCGTCATGGCCGGATCGTCGGGAGCCGCCGATTCCTCCACGAAATAGGTGCCCTCATCATTGGTGAAGAAGAGGCGGGTCGTTTGAGCCGCACAGGCGCTTGGCACCGTGCGCCCTTGGAAGCTCATGAGGGCCATTCCCTGGCCGTCTTCGGAATGAGGACGAGCCGAAAACTGCATGTCCGCCGTATGAGGACCGGTCTTTCCTACCCCGGCAAAGATGAGGTGGCGCTCTTCCTCCGCGGTCAGGGGTAGAGGCGTGAGGGAACTTTTATACTGCAGGGGGCCGGCGGGTAATTCCATCCCGCAACCGAATCGCCGCGTCTTGCGTTGTTCCATCAATTCTAAAAACATACGTACTGATGTGGAGCGGGAAACCTGGCACGCTGTATTCGCCATGTCATCCTCCTTATGCCGGTCCGTGTTGCGTCGTGCCCGGGGCAGAACGTTCGACGGATGATGAGACACCTTACTCGAACCATATGAGCAAGGTACCTACCCGGTCGGGTAGGTTTTATCGACGGGAACCTGTTCTATGGTGTCGATGCTTGTGGTTCAGCTCGGAGCAGGACCGCGAGATGAGATGAGCGCAGCGTTCGTATTCTCTCCTCCCTGCAGTCGCGGGGAGGCATCAACACAAGGAGGTATGCACATGACACCGTCAACTCCTACCGGATGTCCGTATCACACCGGCGCGGACATGAAGTCAGCCGTATCCCCGGCCCCTGATCATGCACCGGCCGGCCGCACTCTGACGGATCTTCCGGGTCCAAAAGGACTTCCGATTGTCGGAAATCTACTGCAACTCGACTTGAAGCATCTCCATCAGGTCCTGGAACAATGGGCGCACGAACATGGCTCTCTGTATCAATTTCGCATCGCTCATAAGCCCGTGGTGGCCGTGACAGATGCAGACCTGATCAACGAAGTACTACGTAAGCGACCGGAGGCCTATCGCCGTCTGAACGCCATCGAGCCCGTCCTCAAGGAGATGGGAATCGACGGGGTATTTTCGGCGGAAGGTGATCATTGGTACCGGCAACGCCGGATCGCCATGCAGGCCCTCAACAATGCCCATTTGCGCCAGTTCTTTGAAACCCTCGTGAAAGTGACGGGGCGATTAAAAGCCCGGTGGGACCGGGCCGTCGCGAAGGGGGGCATTGTCGAAGCACAAAAAGATCTGACCCGTTTCACCATCGATGTGACCGCCAATTTGGCGTTCGGGTACGACGTGAATACGTTGGAAACGGAAGGCGACGATCTCCAGCGTCACCTGGAGCGGATTTTCCCCATGATCAATCGCCGTATCAACGCGCCGTTTCCTTATTGGCATTTTGTGAAGATGCCGGCCGATCGAGCCCTGGAGGAATCATTGGCCTTTGTTCACCAGGCGATTCGCGGTTTCATCGCCCATAGTCGAGCGCGTTTGGCGAACGATCCGGAGTTGGTGTCCCACCCGACCAATTTCCTGGAAGCGATGCTGGCTATGCGGGACGTGGAAGGTTCAGAGTTTACCGATGAAGAAATTTCCGGCAATGTCCTGACCATGCTGTTGGGCGGCGAGGATTCAACCGCCGCGACAATGGCCTGGATGTTCCATTTTTTAACGGAGCATCCGGACATCCAGGCACGAGCACAGTCGGAAGTGGACAAGGTTCTAGGCGATGCTGAGATGATGACGGATTATCGTGACCATGAGCGGCTGCCGTATGTGGAAGCCGTCGCATTCGAGACCATGCGTTTGAAATCGGTATTTCCCGTGCTGTTTTTGGGAACCAATCAAGACGTGGAATTAGGCGGAGTGCGGATTCCTGCAGGTACGGCCATCTTCTTACTCACTCGTCAGTGCGGACTGCAGGAAGAGGCCTTTGCGTCGCCGCATCAATTCCTGCCGGAACGCTGGTTGGTGTCCCGCCCCGGAACTCAAGAGGGACACAATACGAAAGCCTTTGTCCCGTTTGGAGCAGGTCCGCGTTTTTGTCCCGGACGAAACCTGGCGCTCCTGGAGATCAAAGCCATCATGGCGATGCTCTGTCGTAATTTCTCGATCTCAAAGCCGATGAACGCCAGACCAGTCGAAGAGCAGTTCGGCTTTTTGATGGCGCCCACGAATCTATCCGTCGACATGCACAAACGGGAGAATCCGTTCACTTCGGCGGGAGACGACTGGCTTCAAGCTGGGACAAGACGCCCGGTCGAGGCGAACGCATCTTGATGGGCCGGTGGCCATGCCGACACGAAAACATGGAACGCGTACGTGGGGATGAGGTCACGGCGGATCGTGCGGATCACCGAAAACGCCGAATGCATGCCGACTGGACCGGCATAGATTCAGCGGGACCATTCCACTAATCTGGGACAACCCGGGCAGGTGACGCGTGCTCTCCGTTCATCTCACTACCTGAGAGGGCACGGGAGGTCGGGTCCGGGGCGGGGGGATTTCCGAGGAGGGTGCTGACTGAGATTGAGGCCGGACAGTCGACGGAACCAACAAACCCGCGGCTCCATTCTGCCATTGAGCGACAGCGGCCCAACGATTCTCGACGCCGCCGAGTTTTTGATAGACGTTTTTGAGGTGAAATTTAACCGTGTTCAAGCTGACGTGCAGAATGATGGAGATTTCCCAGTTCGTTTTGCCTTCAGCCACCCATCGCATACTCCTCTTCCCGGGCGGTCAGCGCCGGCGTGTCCGTCGCAGGCTGATCCTCGTTCTGGCGGGTGGTCGCGCGCAGATAGGC
>JACCYV010000035.1 GCA_013696305.1 Nitrospira sp. | reverse complement strand
ATCTCGAGGATCGCGGCACAGTCATGGCGAGCATCGATCAGAGTGTCGCCGATCAGGCGTCCGTCAACATCAGGCATCGTGTCGTGTGGGCGAACGGCACCTTACATTGGCTGGCCTGGACCGGTCGAATCTATCGAGATGCGAAAGGGACCGCCACACGCGTGCTCGGCGTCGTGCACGAAACAAAGGGACCGAGCTAGGCCGCCATGATTCAGCCGCTTACATGGGGCCGGCGGGTTCAACGAGGACGTAGATTGTGACGTTTGTGCGAATACAATCGGTATTCATGCCACCCTCTTCCAGGTGGCTGCGCCGATGGCTGCGATGGCACATAGCCGTGCTGCTCTGCCTGTTGCTTTGCCCCGGCCTGGCCTCCGCGGCGGACATCGTCATTCTGAAATCATCAGACATCGCCGCCTATAACCAGGCACTCAGCGGGTTCAAAGCCACCCTGCCGAGCGGTATCGTGCTTTCAGAGTACGATCTGCAGGGAGATTTGGAGAAGGGGCGGAAATTGGCACGCAAGATCCGCGCAGCCGATCCGGCTCTCGTGTTCGCCGTCGGGTTGAAAGCGGCGAAGGCGGCACAACTGGAGATCGTCGATATCCCGGTCGTGTATTCGATGGTATTGGATCCGGCCAAGAACGGGCTCAACACTCCGAACATGACCGGCATTCTCCTGGAAGTGCCGATTGAGCGGCAGCTGGCAACGATTCGGGCCGTGCTACCCAATCTTAAACACATCGGCACCCTCTACGATCCTTCCAAGACGACCCCTCTCATTGAAGAATCCAAGCGTGTGTTCAAATCGAACGGGATTACCCTCGTGCCCATGCAAGTCACCAGTGAGCGGGATGTCCCCGGCGCTCTGCGCGCATTGCTGCCGTCGGTGGGCGCGTTATGGCTCGTTCCTGACTCCACGGTCCTAACCGATGAGTCTTTGCGCTTTATCTTGAATGCGGCCTTGGACGAACGCGTACCGGTCATCGGATTCTCCCGTGAGTTTGCGCGGAGCGGGGCCTTTCTGTGCCTGTCCGTCAATTATGGCGACATCGGACGCCAGGCCGGCCAACTCGCGCGCAAAATCCTGGATGGTCAGGTCTCGCTGCCCATGAGACCCCTGCACCCGGACCGTATTGAGATGAGCTTGAATTTGAAGACGGCCAGGTTCCTGGATATCGATATTCCCAGGGAACTCGAGAGCAAAGCGGATGAGGTCTATTGATGAAAGGCGCCATCGTGACTGACCCTACTCCCCATACAAAAATTCCGCCATTCTCACGAGTCGGTTTGGGACGGTTTATCAGCCTCCGGACGAAATTCGTGGTCTTTTTCAGTTTGATCATCATCCTGACCTGTTCAGGCATGAGTTGGTACTTCATTCATACCAAGCGCCTCGCGATGACCGAGCGTGTGAGAGACCTGGGAACCATCCTGGACAAAAACCTGGCCCACAATGTGCGCTATGGGATCATCATCGAGGAACGCGTCATTCTGGAGCAGTTCATCGATGGGGTAATGGAAGTCGACGAGGTGGTCTATGCCATGATCACCGGCGCCGACGGCCAGGTCCTCGCCGCGAAGAGTAAAGGAAAACTCGCCGGCGCCGACGGCGATCTTCGATCGTCTGAGCAGCCCTTCTACCCGCGTCCCGACATTGCGGAATTGCTGATCAAGACGCCCGGCTCTGAACCAACCGTCACCCGCCTCCGGCTCAGCGGCTCCGGCACCATTGCCATCCCGGAAAATGACTCGGCCCTTCCCTTTTCAGCCTCCGGTGTTCCGGAGGAAACCTTTTACGATTTTGCCATCCCTGTCTTGAAACGCTCGGAATCCCGCCTTGAAGCCCTGGCGCTTCAGGAGGAAGAGACCCGGAAAACCGAAGTGTCCCAATCGACCCCTCAAGCCTTCGGCGTGGTGCAAATCGGTCTGACCGAGGTGCCGATGCAACGCGAATTGGCGAAGGCCCTGGGGAACTTCTTGCTCCTCACCGTTGGCATTATCGCGACCGGCATTCTGTTCACCAGCCTCCTGGCTCGCCGGATCATCACTCCCTTGCGCAATCTGGCCGCAGGCGCACGAAAAGTCGGTGAGGGCGATCTCTCCACCTTCGTCGTGCCGACCACCCAAGACGAGGTGGGTCAATTGACCGCGCTGTTTAATCTCATGACCAAGTCTCTTCAGGAGCGCAACCAGGCGATCTCCACAAACCTCGACACGATCCGGAGGCATGTCGCCCAACTGACCACCTTGAATCAATCCAGCGCAGCGATTATGTCCACGTTGGACCTCGACCTCCTCCTCTCGACGATATTGCAATTACTCAATGAGAATCTAGGCTTCACTCGGGTGGTTCTGTTTCTGTGGGACCGCGAGCGGGGAATCGCGACGGTCGGCCAAGTCCTCGGAGTGCCCCCGGAAATCGAAGAGGCTGTCCGCCGGCTTGCCATTCCCGTGCAGGATGACGACAGATTTATCGCGGAAATGTTGATTCGAGGCAAACCAGTGTTGGTACCGAACGTGGAGGTGGTCGCCGACCGCTTCTCTCCGGCTATGCTGCCTATCCTTCGTCAAGCGGGAATCTTTTCCTTCGTCGGGGTACCCCTCCGCAGCCAACAACGGATTCTCGGATTCTTGGGAGCTGACCGCGGAACCCAGCCCTGTAGCCAAGAAGACCTGGATCTCATGATGACCATCGCCAGCCATGTGGCGGTGGCCGTCGACAATGCGCGCGCCTACACCGAACTGGCCACCTTGACTGAGAGCCTCGAGCAACGAGTACAGGACCGGACGCATGAACTGCAGACAGTAAACGACCGCCTTCAGGAGCACGATCGGCGTCGTACGAAATTCGTGTCGGTCGCCTCGCATGAATTGCGCACACCGATGACCTCTATCAAGGGATTCGTCGAGAACATGCTGGACGGGCTCACCGGCCAACTGTCCGAGCGGCAGGGACATTACCTCCAGCGCATCAAACACAACGTGGATCGGCTGACGCGGATCATCAACCAACTGCTGGATTGGTCCCGTCTGGATGTCGGACGGATCGACATCAAACCAGAGCCGCTGCACGTGAGAGAGTTCGTGGCGGATGTGGTGGAAAGCTTTCAGACGCTTGCTGCGGAGAAGTCCATCGTGCTGGAAGTGACGCCCTCCGATCAGTCGCTCATCGTGCGGGCCGATCGCGACAAGATCGAACAGATCCTGTGGAATCTCGTCGGCAACGCCATCAAATTCACCCCCAAAGCCGGGCGTGTTTCGGTGACCTGCACCGCGCGAGACGCGGCGTTCGCGCAGATCATGGTGTCCGATACCGGATGCGGAATCGCGCCCCACGAGTTACCGAAAGTCTTCAACGAATTTTCCAAAGTCGAATCGGCGGTGCCGACCTCTCAAGGAGCCCAGCTCGGATTGTTCATCACGAAAAGTCTCGTGACGCTCCATGGAGGACACATGTGGGTCAAGAGCCTGCCGGGTGCCGGCACGCAGTTTTTCTTTACCTTGCCGATTGACATCGAGTCGCCATCAAAGATGTAGGTTTTTTGTCTCTTTCGGATTCGTCGAGGTTGTATCTTCTTCCGATAACACATCCATTGATTTGGACATATTCCTTTCCTTCTCCAACTCCTGAGATCGATCGAATTAAACGGACCTGATGGAGAATCAATATGTTGTCCGATCTGTATCAATTCTCTCCCGGCAGGATCGCACGGCATGAGTATTGCGCATACCAGATGGAGACCGGGTCCGTTCACTTCCAAAAAGGCACCACTGTATCGCTATGCCAACCTCCATTCTCATCGTGGA
Organism: Nitrospira sp.; assembly: GCA_013696305.1. Classification (GTDB taxonomy): domain Bacteria; phylum Nitrospirota; class Nitrospiria; order Nitrospirales; family Nitrospiraceae; genus Nitrospira_A. The sequence goes on along the minus strand of JACCYV010000035.1, from coordinate 3,525 downwards.
CGACGACCCCGACATCCGTGAATCGCTCAGCGACATGTTGTCGCATGAGGGGTACGCGGTCCAGAGCGCCGCCACCGGCAACCAGGCGCTGCAACATGCCAAGCAGCAACAATATGGTGCGGCGCTCCTCGACATCCACCTTCCGGATCTGAATGGACTGTCTGTCCTCAAGGTGATGATGGAGCTGGATCCTTCCCTTCCTATTATCATTCTGACGGGGAACGCCACGCCTGAAAACACGATCGGTTCTCTTACGAAAGGCGCGTTCGCCTACCTCACAAAACCCTATAACTCCCAAGAGCTGAAAGCGATTCTCCGGCGCGCCGTATCGGTGAAGGGACTGGCCATTCGGGCAGAACATGTGGAGCAGGCCCTGCGTGCCAGTGAAGAACGGTTTCGGGCGTTAGTGGAATCGGCGGCCGATGCCATCGTGCTCGCCGATCAGAGCGGCCATATCATTTGGTGGAACGGCGCAGCGGAGCGAATGTTCGGACACAGCAAGCGGGAGGCGCTGGGACACCCTCTGACCATGCTGATGCCGGAGCGGTTCCGCTCGGCCCATAGCGCCGGCATTCTGCGCCTCTCGCGAGGGGAGATGACGAAGCTCCTCGGCACCACGGTTGAATTGGTGGGCCTCACGAACTCCGGCCAGGAATTCCCGATCGAACTGTCCCTGGCATCCTGGCATGCCAAAGAAGGAATTTTCTTCAGTGGGATCATTCGAGACATTACCCGGCGCAAGAGCGCCGAAGAATCCGTCGTCAGACTCAGCCATCAGAATGCCTTGATTCTCGACAGCGCCGGAGAAGGGATTTTTGGCCTCGACGTTCAAGGCTGCACCACCTTCGTCAATGCCACCGGGGCACGCATGCTCGGCTGGAGTTCAACGGAGTTGATAGGCAAGGCCATGGCGCCCCTGCTCTATCGCTCCGACGCAGCCGGCTTCTCGCAGACGACCGATCCCTTTTCTCTGCGCTCGTCCCTTCGCGACGGGGCCATTCACCGCATCCAGAATGATCGCTTTAACAAAAAAGACGGGGTGCCCTTTCCCGTTCACTACACGACGAGTCCCATTCGAGAGCACGATCGACTGGTCGGCGTGGTGGTCGTCTTTCAGGACATCACGGAGCATCAACGGTTGGAGAGCTTACAGCAGGCACAGCTCTCCATCAGTCATATCCTCGCTCAGGCCGGCACTCTCGATGAGGCCATCCCGCAACTCCTTCCCGTGGTCAGCGAGATGGGGTCCTGGGATATGGCACTCTTCTGGCACCACACACCTACGGCCGGCACCCTGGTTTGTCAGGGAGCCTGGGCCCGCCCGTCCTATCGCTGGGACGAGTTCGTCACGTTATGCCGCAAGAGCGAATTCCCGCCCGGCATCGATTTTCCAGGAGCCGCCTGGACCATGAAGCTCCCGTTGTGGGTGCCGGATTCCATGGCAGATCCCCAGTTCACTCGCGCGCCGACGGCATCACGCTTGGACATCCATGGCGCCTGCGTCATTCCCATCCGGACCGGAGGCGTCATCCACGGAATCCTGGAATTGTTTTCAGCCGTCATTCGCCCGATCGAGAACAACCTTATCCAGGTTATGGCCGACACAGGCATGAAGATCGGACAATTCATGGAACGCGCGCGCGCCGGACAGACCTTACGCGCCGCCCATGAAATGACGCAGAGCCTGCTGGCCAGTTTGCCCGGCGCCATTCTCCTCTGCGGGTGCGACTTGCGCGTTCAGTATGCGAATAACCTTGCCCATCGTTACTTCGCCCCGGCCGGAGAGTCTCTGATCGGCCACGACCTCTCCGAATTTCTTGCGTTGACCGAGCCGGCTACTCAACGATTGGCGCAGGAATGGACCGCCTTGTCGAAAGAATCGGCACAGGGACTCCCAGAACGCGAATGTGAAGTCGCCAAACGGATCTATCGGTATCGCTTCTTCCCCGTGGACGCTCCGGAGCGATCCCAATATCAACTGGGCATTGCACTCTGGGATATTACCGAGGAGAAACAACTCCAGGATCAACTGATCCAGGCCGAAAAACTTTCCAGCCTCGGCACGATGGTGTCGGGCATGGCGCACGAGATCAACAATCCGGCCCAGGCCATTCTCAGCATGGCGGAATTGATCCAGGAAGAAGAAGACCCCGATAAGGTCAAGGAATTCGCCGCCGATATTGTGGACTATGCCCGCCACGTGTCCAGGGTCGTGCGGGATTTTGCCAGCTATGCCCGTTCGGCCGGTCGTGACGGGGAGACGGAGGTCGATGTGGCGGAACGGCTGATGGAAGCGGTCAAGATGGTCCGGCGAGGGCCCCATTTCGGCTATGTGGAAGTCGTCACCCGCTTCGAGGCCCTCGCCTTTCTCCGTGCGCGCAAAGGCGAATTGGACCAGGTGTTCGTCAACTTGATCAGCAACGCCATCCAGGCGATGGACGGAATCGGCCGCTTAACGCTCTCGACCACGCAGGAAGGTGAGTGGATCGACGTGGCCATCGGGGACAACGGTCCGGGCATTCCATCTTCCATCTTGCCGAAAATTTTAGATCCTTTTTTCACGACGAAGGACCCTGGAAAGGGGACCGGGCTCGGGCTCAGCATCGTTCATAAGATCATCACGAAACATAACGGAACCATCACGGTGGACAGCACCGAAGGGCAGGGCGCGACATTCCATTTGCGATTCCCGTCAGTGCCCCGCTAACAAGGAGACGCACCATGGCCGGCACCCTCCATACTCCTCACACTCCGCGAGAGGGACGCATCCTCGTCGTGGACGATGAAGTGTCGATCCGCAAGCCGATTGGAATTGCGCTGTTGCAGGTGGGGTATGAAGTCATCGAGGCCGCCGATGGGCAGGACGCCATCAGGGCCCTCGGCGAGGGAGATAACCCCCTGATGGTCGATGCGATCCTGTGCGACATTCGCATGCCGCGCGTGAATGGGGTCGATGCGATCCATTTTTTTCGAACACACTATCCGTCGATTCCCGTGATTGTCCTGACGGGTTACCCGGATTGGGATCTCGCGGTCACGCTGATGAAGATGGGTGTGCGGGACTATCTGGTGAAGCCGGTCACGAAGCAGAACCTTTTCCGAGTCCTGAAGTGCGCGGTCGAGAACCACACGCTTTTCAAGGATCAGTTCGTCGCCTGAACCGCGGGGAAGGCAAGGATGGTGGCTACCCGCGCGGGGTAGAGGACCGTTTGAAGACCGAGCGTAATCCGAAATACGCGAACGAATCTTTGAGATTGGAATAGAGCCGCTTGAACGGGCTCATGTCAGGATTCGTGACATATTCCATCGTCAGCACGATCCGCTCCTCCTGGTCTCCGAGCGGGGTGACGGCATGCCACAGCTTGTCACCGTTGAAAATCACCAGATCGCCCGGTGCCGTGGTCAGCTCACGATGAACCGCCTCTTTACCCGGCACATCTTTAAACAAATCGCAGACTAAGCGGCATGTCTTCGACCGATCCAGCAATCCCATCAGAACGGTGTAGCGGGCGCCTTTGTAGTAGG
>JACCYV010000208.1 GCA_013696305.1 Nitrospira sp. | reverse complement strand
GCCGGGCTATACCGGCATCGGATTGGTGCTGAACCAGCTTGCGTGCCTCTTCTGGGCCGGCTGTTATGAAGCGATGGACCATCGACAGACTGATCTGCCGGCTCGACCGGTCATCCTCGCCTGCACGGTATCTGCGCTGGCCTACCTTGTGGATTATCACGTCGTCCCCCGTCGCTTGACGCCCGGGTTCGAACTGGTATTTCCTCGACGATCGTTTCCTTTTTTATATGCCGGGCTCGCAGTTTCTTTGTTGGGCGGCTTGGAACTCCGCAGGTGGCTTTCTCCCCAATAGTCTATTTTTTCCTTTCGCTGGGAGAGATCCCTCCGGCCGCCTGTCCCCGCGAAGCGAGCGGGACTCGGGGCCTATTCCCTCCGGATGATACTAGGGGTACCGGCAGGCTTCCTTCGTCCATTCCATGGTACATGTGCAAGGGCGTCATCGTTCGACACGCGCACACAGGCATCTCCGCTTCTGTCACGACATGACCACAAGAGAATCTCAGCCACAGAAGCGCAGGTCTAGGCCCCAAGTAAATTCTCCGCAGCCCATTCCAGACATTGGTCATCGAACTTGGCGGCTCCGGCATCAAAGCACTAGTCGTCAACGAGATCGGGGAACCGGTCGGAAATATACGTGCGGGCATCGACACCCCGGCGAAGGAAACCGCAAGACGTCATCACCGCCATTGAACGGCTGGCAAACAGGCTGATCCCTTCCATCGGGCGAGCGTGGGATTTCCCGGCATCGTCCGAATCTGGGTGGTGTCCGCGGCGATGAATAGTGACCGCTGGCAACGCCGGCCATTGCGGCTGGTTATTTCATCATCTATACCTCGTCCCTGCCATGGACCTGTGAAGGAGGCCCCGTGGCCTCCACCGCGGTAAAAGGACCACGAATTTCGTAGCAATGGCTCGATCCTTTCGGGACGATCCACGAATCCCCCGCTTCCAGCAACACGGTCTGTCCTTCAATCTCCAGCTTCGCACGGCCTTCAATGACATATGCAAAGCGCCAGCCAAAATTACCTGACATCTCAAACGGATTTCGCGAGGTTTTGAGGAAGAAGGGCTGCAGGCGCCCGAGATCTCATGAGGCATCTCGGACAAATTGTCCCTGGTCAAGACAATCGGTCCGCTAGTTCCGTCCCCTGTCGCTGTATTGCCTGCGATTCAAGAGAATAAACACTGTATTATCACCCAGCCAAACATTTTTTTGGTCGTATGATGAAACCACCTATGGCCTCACATTTGCACAGGGATTGCCACGGACGTGAAAGAATAGCGTCTTCGTCCGGCCAAGAGCCAAAAAACTTACGCTTCAACCACATAAGACATCTATCTGGAGGATGTATGGCACATATGCGTGGCGGAATCAGAACAACCTCAATTTCGGGACGAGAGCGTAATAGGCCGAACACCCGGGATTCTGAAATGAAAGCAGAACAGACCGAAGAGGCTCGGGGAAACGTCGGAGAGACCGAACGCATTCTTTGCGGGATCGTGGGAGGAGCGCTCCTGTTACGAAGCGTCGCGCGGCCTTTCTCACCGACCGGCGGCGTAGGCGCCCTGATCGGCATCGCGCTCTTGCACCGGTCCGTGACCGGTTATTGTCCGGCCTATGGGGCTATGGGAATCAGCACAGACGGGGCACACGATACATCGTCGATGGGCCGACGAAAGATTCACAGTCAACGTGCATTGAAGATCGAACAATCGATCACGATCGACCGGCCGGCAAAAGATCTGTACCGCTTCTGGAGACAACTGGACAATCTCCCCAAAGTCATGACTCAGGTACAAAGTGTCGAGGCCACGAATGATCGCCTGTCGCATTGGGTCATCAAGACCCTGCCGGGCGCCCCCACGGTAGAGTGGGATGCGGAGATCATCAACGAAGTTGAGAACGAACGGATCGGCTGGCAAACCCTGCAGGGAGCGTCGGTCGAACACGCCGGATCGGTGCAGTTCCAACCGGTCGGCGGTGGTCGCAGCACGACGGTGACCGTGACCTTACAGTACGATCCACCGGCCGGTCCGATCGGAGCCGCCGTCGCCGCTCTATTTGGACAGGATCCTGGCCGGAAGATCGCCGATGATCTCGCGCGTTTCAAAGAGACGATGGAATCCGAAGCCCGGACGTCGCAATCATAGAACAGGCGCACGACTCAAGCGACAGCCATGAATGCAGCCTTGACCTAATCGGTGGTGACGAGCGCAAAGCGTAACGAGTGCTTAGCGTCAGGGCCTATCGCCTCGAGCAACGCTCCATGATTGCGGTGATGAAAGAACGTGACGCAATCGGCGTGTTGCCGGTCGAGGAAAATCACTGTGCTTGAATTCCTCCTTTGTTTTTGCCTCGGGCCGGAAGACTCTGCGGCGATAGGCTGATGCCCCGCAGATATCGGCTTATACGATCACCATCGCACAGGCATGACGTACAGCAGAGGTTTCCACCATGCCCGACGCTCCGACAGATCGCTGGTACAAAAACGCCGTCTTCTACCGCCTGGACGTGTCGACATTTCAGGACTCGAACGGCGACGGCATCAGCGATTTCCCCGGCCTCTGCTCGCGGTTGGACTATCTCGCAGATCTGGGGGTGACCTGCATTTGGTTGTTGCCGTTCTTCCCGACCCCCGACGGCGACAACGGCTACGATGTCAGGGACTATTTTGGAGTGGATCCCAGGCTCGGGACCCTCCAGGACTTTGTGACGTTCGTCCGAAGGGCCGGTGAACGCGGACTTCGAGTCATGATCGACCTGGTTATGGACCACACCTCCGACCAGCATCCCTGGTTGCAGGCCGCGAGACACGACCGGCACT
>JACCYV010000083.1 GCA_013696305.1 Nitrospira sp. | reverse complement strand
CAGCCGTGGGTGACGATCGTGCGTAACGGGCATGCGGTAGAGGTGGTGAATATGGATCCGGTCATGCACGACATTCAAGGCTATGAAACATCGCCGGCGGCCGGCGCGCGGGTGTTGTTCAATACACCGTTGATCCTGAATCAGCAGCATCAACGCGGCAATATTCACGCCATTCATAATCATGCCCCGGGGAAATCCTTGGTGGGGCCGATCTATCTGAATAAGGGCCGGCGCACGTTTTACATGCAGTGTGGATTTCACGCCTACATGGAGAGTTGGGCTATGGCCGTGAACAATCCCTATTATGCGATAACGGACGACCAAGGCACATTCAAGATTGAGCATGTGCCACCCGGGACCTACCAGATGATCGTATGGCATCCACAGTCGGGTCCGGGTGTGACACGCTCCATCACAATCGCTCCAGACGAAAAAACGACGGAACAGGTGGCGCTGCCTGCTCCAAAGGGAAGTCGCACGGCATATAAGGTGATGGAGAATCCGCGTTTCGGTCTGCAATCTCTCGGGCACCCCATTGAGATTCAGCCGCTGGTGGAGCATCAACACTAACGAAGAGCGGGCTCGTGTGTTCAGATGGGCCGTCGGAGGCTGCTTGTCGCTCAGCCTGTGTCTGCCCAGCGGTCTTTGCGCCGTGGCTCAGGGCGGCATACCCGGATTGCCCATTCCTCCGCAGGCAGAGTTTTCCGCGTCGCTGGTAAAGCGTGTGGAAGGGCGTCGCTTCGAGGCCCAGGTCTTCGCCAAGGGTGACCGCATCCGCCTGGAATACAAGTATGCGGTCAAGACAGAGCTAGGCTATTCCAGCATAGAAATCATTCGCCTGGATAAGCGCGAATCATGGTTTTTGCTCGCCCAGCGCCGGCAAATTCTTCCGGTGCCTGTCAAACCCGAAGAAATCCTGCCTATACAGCCCGGTCTAGCTGGAGAGAAAAGCAGAGCGCTGGTGGGCGATGCCGTGACGATTGGCCGCCCATCCACGCTCTATGAGGTGCGAGTCGACTATAACGGGCGGAATGAGCGATTTTATGAATGGGTGGATGTCGAGACGGGGGTTGTCCTGAAATTGGTGAGTCAAGACCGGGAATGGTCCATAGAGTATTTGCGTATCCGTTTTTCCCCCCAGCCCGAATACTATTTTGATGAACCGACGGGATATAAACGGTGGGTTCCGACATCTTCTTCACAAGAAAGAGGGTAATGCGTTGGGATGCGATTCTCAGTGAGGAATGTCATGCAATGGAATGCTGGAGCGAGTGGAACTCGGAAGGGGAGCGGGTCGATGGCGCTGGCGGTCCTGTCGGGGGCGTTGTGGTGTCTCTGGCCGCCCGCCGTGTCGGCGCGTTCGCTGAATGATGCCCAGACCGCTTTCGACAAGAAACAGTATCAAGAGGCGCTGGACCTCATCGAGCAGGTGGTCAAAGAGAAAGGACCTCAACCGGAGACTCGGCGACTCAAGATTCGATCGCTCGTTCAGGTGGGCAAACCGAAGGATGCTCTGGCCGAGTATGAGCATCTGGAGCAGGGACTCACATCAGACGATCCGGTGCTCCTGAAAACGGTGGCGTTGGGGTTCGTCACGGTCCTCGTAAAAGATATGCGGGAGCAGATGCGGGGAGCCGCCTACACGGCCCTCAAAGATGTGGACTCTCCCGAGACGATTCCATTCCTGGAAGATGGATTGAGTGATGGCTCCGGCCTCGTACGCGCCCTAGCAGCGGAGGCGTTAGGGAAGCTTGAAGCCGGACGTCGCTCCCCTCGATTACGCAATGCCTTGGAAGATCAGGCTGGCTTGGTCAAGGCGACCGTTCTGAAAGTTCTTGGAAAAAGCGGCGATCGCTCCGTGATTCCCCTGCTTGAACGGGCCCTCACAGACGAACAACCCGTCGTGCGGCTGGCTGCGGCGGGGGCTCTGTACCATACCGGTCAGACGGCGATGTGGGAAACGGTGCGTCAGGCGGCATTGGCCCAAAACCCCGAAGAACGGGCCACGGCATTACGCTTGGTCGGAGAACTGAAGGATGCCCGTGGCTTGGCGATTCTTCTGGAAGCGGTGACTCACACGCAACCTTCCGTCCGGGGCGCCGCCGCATCGGGTCTTGGGGATCTCGGAAAGGTTCAGGGAATTCCTGCCCTGGAGCATGCACTCCAGGATAAGATTGCTGCCGTGAAGACATCGGCGGCGATCAGCCTGGGCGAATTGGGGATGAAAGATTCGCTGGTTGCGTTGAAGAACGCGCTGGCCGATCCGAACCCGGTGGTCAAGGCTGCTGTGGTATCGGCGCTGTTGCGGGCCGGGGAACCATTCGAAGCCGTGGGGCCTGAGCTGTATGAATTGGCACAGAACCATGATCCTGGAACCCGTTCTGCGGCCGGCAAAGCGGTGGGACGAGCCCATGGCCCCAACGCGAAACCCGCCATCGAATTTCTCTCCGGCATGCTGAAGGATCCGATCCCCCGTCCACGCATTGCGGCGGCCCGCGCGCTTGGGCACATCGGAGGGGTGGAGGTCTTGCCGATTTTGAAGGAGGCCTTGCACGATGAAGATGATGCCGTTCGAGCGACCGCGGGAGGGGCGATTGCCCGTGTCCTACACCATACGAAGCGCTTGTCTCGTCATGCGAAATCGTAGGCGTTTTTGATGGCTGGATTTCAAGTTGACAGTACGAGTATGATTCCAGTATAGAGAAATGTTCAGAGGCCGAAACGTGGTTTACGTGCAGACACATCAACTGAGCTTGACTGCTATGAAAAGGGCGATAGTCACCGGCCCTTTCTTACGAGTAGGTGACGGAATAGTCGTTCGGTCAATGTTTATTACAAGGAGGCAGTGACATGAAGAAGGGTGCGATGAAAGTAGTATTCGGTGTTGCGGCCGCAGCGTTCTTAGCTGCGCCCCTCGCCTCGTTTGCCGGAGGCACGATCACCGGGAAAGTGACGTATGCTGGTAAGCCGGAACAGAAGGAATTTCTTTTCTCCAAGTTCCCGAACCCGAAGTTCTGTCCCAAGAACCCGAACAAGGGCCTGATGGACGGCGATAAGCGATTTCTGAAGACCATCGAAGTGGGTAAGGACGGCGGTTTGAAAAATGCAGTGGTATCTGTCGTTGACGTAGAGGATCAAGCCTTTATGGACGGCTTTAAAGGCGCGGACGTCGTCGCAGAGTTTTGCGAATTCCTGCCGTTTTCCGGAGTGGTAGTCAATACCAAGAATTTTCGCGTAGAAAATCACGATGCTGATCCCGATGACCCCAAGTCTACCTTGGGCGTGCTCCACAATCCGCACAGCTTTGTGGTGAAGGGTTCCAGCTCCGCCACCGGTTTCAATATCGGTCTGGCGAAGAAGGGTGACAAGTTGGAGAAGCCGGTTTCATTCAAGGGCGGCGCCGAAAAGACGGGCTTCTATCGCTTACAGTGCGACCAGCATGAGTTCATGCAATCCTTCTTCCTCCCGGTGTGGAATCCCTACCATGCAGTGGTGAAGGACGATGGATCGTTCGAGCTCTCTGGTGTCCCAGCCGGGAAGCATAAGGTGGTGGTTTGGCACCCTGCTGTCGGCAAGGGCAAGCTGAATGAATTTGAAGTTGAAGTTCCGGAAGGTGGATCCGCCACGTTGAAGGCCGACCTCAAGTAGTCTCATTTTTATACGGCGAGAGAGCTCGCTGATAAAAGGGCAGTGGTTCAAACCGAACCACTGCCCTTTTTATATCGCTCAATCGCAGGTTAGTCCCCGCCACGAATGATCTGATTTTTAGGTCCTTTGGTTCCTAGTTACCCTTATATTCTTGTCCGGACAGAGCGCCTCTTTTTTGACTTGCCGACGGTCGTTCTGACCTATTTCCTCGCCTTGCGTTTCTCTTTCTGAACTGGGTAAGATGCCCAATTCAACGCCACATTATCTGAGTGGGTGATGAGTGCCTCGAGAATTGTCCCTCGCCGAAGTCTTCCAGATGGGGTACTACTGGGAGACAAAAATTCTGTTAACTGCCGTGAAGTTAGATGTGTTTTCGGCGCTGGATGGGCGAAGCCGTACCGCTGCTGAAGCCGCCGGAAAACTCGCCGTCGACGTCGGGGCGTTGGAACTGCTGCTGAACGCGTTGGTTGCCATCAGACTCCTGACCAAGTCCGGGGATCTCTACGCCAACACGCAGGTGGCCACGACTCATCTGGTCAAACACGGCTCGCAATATGTCGGACATTTGCTTCTGTTGCATGATGCGGAGTGGAGTCAGTGGGGAAAATTGGAAGATTCCATTAAGACCGGTCGATCTCCGGTTACACAACATGTGTTTGAAACGGACCCCGCTCTCGGAGCGAACGTGTTGTCCGTGCTGCACCGAATCGGGCAGCAGAGCGGGCCTGATTTGGCAAAGCGGC
>JACCYV010000207.1 GCA_013696305.1 Nitrospira sp. | reverse complement strand
ACGCCCATCGCCGAGGCCATGATGGCCCTTGTTTTGATGGATCATGCGCTCCTGCATCGCGCGCAGAACGCCGACGTGAAGACCTCCACGCCGAAGATTGCAGCGTCCGCCAAGACATCAGCCACCTGATGAAGCCTAGTGGCCCGATGGCCTTGCCTCCCATCATCGACATTCAACGGGCAACGGTCTATCGAGGCGACACTCGTGTCTTTACTAACTTCTCGCTGTCTCTCCCGGAAGGCGAACATGTCGCCATCCTCGGGCCCAACGGGGCAGGGAAGTCCACCTTTCTGAAGCTGCTGTCAGGCGAGGTGCACCCGATGACGCTCGACCACACCCGCGTGCGGCTGTTTGGCGAAGAGCGATGGAATGTCTGGGATGTGCGAAAGAAGCTGGGAATCGTCTCGTCCGACTTGCAGCGTGATTATCTGATCTGCGCCGCGGGGCGCAACGTTGTCCTCTCAGGCTTCTACGCCAGCAATGACACCTATGATCATCAAACCTTTACTCAGGCGCAGGTGACTCGGGCAAACGATGTGATGCGTGAGCTGGGGATCGAGTCGTTCGCGACGCGCTCATTCGGGCATCTCTCGACGGGGGAGCAGCGGCGGTTTCTTCTCGGACGAGCCTTGGTCCACGATCCACCGGTACTCGTACTGGATGAGCCGACCAGTGGACTGGATCTCAAATCCTGCTTCCAGTACTTGGATCTTGTGCGGGCCCAGATGCAGAAGGGCAAGACCGTCGTGCTCGTCACGCACCATCTGCATGAAATCCCGCCTGAAATAGATCGGATAATTTTTCTGAAGGACGGACAGATAAGTGCCGACGGACTGAAGCCCGCCCTGCTCACCGACGACCACATCAGCAGCCTCTTCGACCGCCGCATCGTTCTCGCCCAGGCCAACGGCTGGTATCAATTCTTGCCGGGCTGAATAATGTTGATGGCTCTGCTATGCGTGCTGGCCTCGGCTCGGTCTCCTTGCTCTTGCCTCTATCCCCCTCCCAGCGTGACCGTGAATGTCAGATTCGTATCGATGCGGCGGACTTTGACGCTGATTCGTTGGCCGGGGGTCGTCCGCTCGATGAGGTAATTCTTCAGATGCGCCGCGTCGTCGATCTCGGTGTCCTCCACCGCGATGATGATGTCGTGCTTTTGGATGCCGGCTGACTTCGCTGGTTCCATCACGTCTTTGACCGCCATCCGCCACTTGGTTCCGTCCTTCACCGCCACCATATGAATGCCCATTTTTGAGAAAGCCAGGGGCTTTCCTTCGAGGGCGGCGTTCACAATCCGTTCGGCAAGCATCGCCGGGATGGCAAAGCCCATACGGCTGCAGTGGGCGGTGGAATCGTCTCGTTCCGTTTGAATGATGGCATGCATGATCCCGACGACGACGCCCTTGTCATTGAAGAGGCCGCCGCCGGAGTTGCCGCTGCAGGCCGCCACATCGGCTTGAATCAGCCTGGTGTCCACGGTTTGAAGGAATGTATTTGTATTGCCCAGGTGTCCGAAGGACATGGTCGGGCCCCAACCCATGGGATAACCGACGGTGAAGACCTCTTGGCCCGACTGCACATCGGTGGAGGCAAATGCGGCGCTCGCGAGCAGTTTCGTGCGATGGATTTCGGTTACGCGATAGACCACGACATCCATAAAGGCACTGTCTCCAACGAGTTCGGCGGAGAGTTCGTGGAGATCGGTGGTCATGATGCGAATCTGCGTTGGGATGATGGCACCTTGGGATGCATGCTTTTCCACCGCATGTCGAGCTGTCACGAGGTAGCCATCACGAAAGTGAAAGCCGGTTCCACGGATAAGGATCTTGCCGGGCTTCTCAGGTGTGCGCTGGTCTTGTGAATCCTCCAAGACTCCGATGGTGGCCAGTTTAGCCCGTTCTAGCACGGCGGCATCGATGGCCGCCGCATCGCTCGTGAAGAGCCCTGTCGCAAGACTGACGCAGGCCACCATCAACCCAGCACAATGAACGATTTGAGATGAGGATCGACGTGATGCGAGCCACATAGGGAACCGTTCCTTTCGTGAGAATTATTATCAGAAGTATAGTCGAGGGGCGAGCCTGGAGGAAATGTCGTCTGCTGTTCACGAGGATAGGCGCAGGGCCGATCGGTAAGTCATGGCATCCGCGTCCTACTCTAGTCTATACTGACATTATGAAATTTTGTTCGATCCGATTCTTGACGACGGCAATGTTAGTTTTGGCAGCTGGATGCGCTTCGACCTCGATCATTCCCGAGCCGCTGGAACAACAGATCGATAAGAGCGTAACCTTCAGTCAGGTCCTGGAGTCCCCCGATTCCTCCCGCGGGAAGACAGTTGTTTGGGGAGGTGAAGTGCTAAAGGCAAAGGCCGTGAAGGGAGGCACCCAACTGGAGGTGTTGCAGCTCCCGTTGGATGACGACCAAGGTCCGGTGAACGAGCGTATGGAATCCAAAGGACGGTTCCTCGCATGGCAGAAAGAGTTTCTCGATCCCGCCACGATTGCGGAAGGCACCAGGGTCACGATTGTCGGAGAGGTCACGGGCGCGGCAGTCGAAAAAATGGATGAGGCAGACTATCGCTATCCGACCCTGGACGTGAAACATCTGCATCGATGGGAGGTTCGTCGGGCTGATGAGCCACGGACTGCCGGGCCATGGTATGGCATCTTCGGCGGGATTGGACTTGGTGGTGGCGGCCGCAGTGGGGGAGGCATCAGTATCGGAACCGGCTTCTAACTTCTCACGCTTGACCAGACGGCTTAGTCCTGCCGTTACCGCAGGAGGCATGTTTCATACGAACTACCTTCACTATCCCTTATCCAACAGCACTGTATGTACCTCCCGCTGCCGAAAGCTCGCGTTCATGGACCGACCTGTACTTTTCGCATGATTTAGCTCAGCCCCCTTGAGTTCCCACCGCCGTCATGTGAACTCTCTTTCTCATCTCTCATCCCTTCAAAAAGGCGCGAGGTGTATCCGCGAGTAGCTTCAGGAATGCCCGCCGGCAAAGGTGTCGCAGGCCTGGGGATCGCCGGATTGAAGGCCCCGACGCAGCCACGACACGCGTTGTTCGGATGAGCCGTGTGTCCAGCTTTCCGGCTGTACATGACCTTGCGACAGCTTTTGCAAGCGATCGTCTCCGATGGCCGCTGCGGCGCGTACACCCGCTTCAAAATCGCCGGGTTCGATGAGGTTGCGATTGTGTTGGGCATGGTAACCCCACACACCTGCAAAACAATCGGCCTGGAGTTCCATGCGGACGGAAAGTGCGTTGCGTTCCGCGGTAGAGACGCGTTGTTGCGTACGGGTGATTTTCTCGGCGACGCCGAGCAGATTCTGGACATGATGTCCGATCTCATGAGCAATGACGTAGGCCTGTGCGAATTCGCCGGGCGCGCCGAGCCGCTTGGCCATTTCCCTAAAAAAAGATAGGTCCAAATAGACTTTCTGATCACCAGGGCAGTAGAAGGGACCGACCGCAGACGAGGCCGTGCCGCAGACAGATCGCACGGCACCGGTGAATAGCACCATTTGAGGGTCTTGATAGGCACGGCCCATTTTAGGGAAAAGTTCTCGCCAGGTTTCTTCCGTATCGGCCAGGACGACGGAGGCAAACTTGCCGAGGCTGTCGCTGGGCACACCCCTTGGTCCCGGTTTTTCCGGTTCTGATGACGTGGTGATGTCCTGCACGCCATTGAGCATATTGAGGAGCGTGAGTGGATTAGTCCCGGTCAGAAAGCTCACGGCGAGGACAACCACAATGCCACCCAATCCTAGTCCCACGCCGGATCTGGCCGGACCCATCCCTCGTCGATCTTCAATGTTTTGGCTTTCTCGTTGCCCTCCCCATCGCATGGCAGGCTCCTCGCGTGAGACATGAAGTATGTAGCTGCGTCGGCAACCTGACTCAAGACGAGACTGCAAGTCAAGTCCTGGTAGCCCTTAAGCGATCGTTCCAATCTGAAACATCCTCACTTGCGCAGCGCAATCTACTCGGCACCTGACCTTCGGCTTGCCGTCGGGCCAGAGCGCCGCGAAGGCTCTGCGCATTGCCCCCCTACCTGCGAGCGATCTAACGGAGATGAAACCCCATGATTGGATACACGCACGCCGCTCTGGTTCTATAACCCAAAGAGTCGGATGTGCGCGAAGACGGCAAGAGGTTGGGCCCGGTGGGCGGTCGCATTGTCGCCGAAGTCTTTATTGGCCTGCTGGAGGGCGACCATCTGTCCTATCTCACCCAGGATCCAGGATGGACGCCGACGTTGGTGACGAACGGGAACTTCACGATGACGGATCTGCTTCATGTTGCCGGGGTGGTCCACCCCTTAACCTAAGACGACGGCGAATCACTGTCTGGTTCGCATCGCGCGCATCCGGTTTCGCCGGGTGGCTCGATGCGTCGTGGGCTGCTGCATATCTGGACTGGACATGCGTGGGATAGGTTCGCTAGACTTAATTATGTGCACTGTCATATCTTCCTCACTTAAATCCATTGCGGCGACCGTTGCCACAGTCTGGCTGACCTGCTCGCTCCATGGGTGCCAGACGCCCACCGGGTTGCCGCCCAGCGCGAACTTGAAGCCTAGCCTGGCTGCACCGGAATGTCCCAAGGTCGGCGGGATCTATGAACTGAATGGCGAGGCGTTGCCGGGTGCGATGGATTTCTATCGAAACCGGAACAGTAAACTGACCTTGAACGCAATGCTTGGTGTAGCAGCGCCCGCTGATCTTTTGCAGGATGCGGTGCGGGTGGAGTTGTTGCATGACGACACACTGGAATTGGTCAATAGGCACGATGGTGCGATTACTGCCCATCAACTGGACTTGCAGCCGGAAGATCGGGTGACGTGTCACCGCAATCACATCACGATTCATCGCACCCGGTTTGAAGGCGGCGAGGACCCGGAGCCTCTCCGCAACATTTCTAACATCGCCCAGGAATTGACGCTGGAAAAGGACGGGACGTTACTTGTTAGAACGCGCATCACGAATGAGAGCAAATCGGCGTTCTTCACGACGCCGGTTCCTCAGGAAGAATACGCGGCACGGTTTAGGCGGCTGGATTGATTAAAATCCTACGTGCGCTTTTCCCTCCGTGCGCATGCCGCAAAGCACTATAAGACGTCACCGTTCCTCTCGCGACTTGAAGCCCCCATTCGTTTTAGACACCTCATCAGAGTCGCAGTTCCGATCATTGATAGCTGCTGAAAAGTTCCATCGGGTGCAAACGCTCACCTGGATCTGGAGATCTTCAGTCGGCGTCATCCTATGAGGAAGAGGCATTCAATCCCTCGCACTGTGGCGTTCAATAAACCCTACGATGTGTTGCCGTGCTTTACCGATACGGAAGGGCGACCCACCCTTGCTGATTATATCGAGCTGTCAGATGTATATGCGGCCGGTCGACTCGATCGGGACAGCGAAGGGCTGCTGCTACTGACGTCGGACGGGGCGCTGGCCCATCGTATTACCGATCCGCAACACCATCTTCCCAAAGTGTATCTGACTCAAGTTGAGCGGACTCCCGACGAGTCCGACCTGGAGCAATTGCGTGAGGGCGTGGTATTGAGCGGGAAACGCACGAGACCCGCACTCGCGCATCTTCTATTGAAGGACCCTCCGCTGCCGCCCCGGCCGGTCCCGATCCGATTCCGGACGCATGTTCCCACGGCCTGGCTGGAACTCACACTACATGAAGGGATGAACAGGCAAGTGCGACGAATGACCGCCGCGGTGGGCCATCCGACCGTGCGATTGGTGCGAATGGCGATCGGGCCGATCACGTTAGGGGATCTTCAACCCGGTCAGTGGCGGGAGTTGACGCAGACGGAAGTCGCGCAACTCTCTTACGGGTGAGCGCGGGTCGGCTGTTCACATTGATGCGTCGGAAGCCTCATGATCCGAAACGTCGTTACTGTGTGATCGTCTGGAGCGAGCGGCGGAATATGCGTCACCTGAACAACATCGCATTGGAAAAGAGCAGAATGGAGGAATAGGATGGGCCGACAACGGACTATTCACGGAGGCGTTTAATACAGTCAGATTCGTTGAATCGCTTCTACGGGATGGGGGACTGACGATGTGGTTACAGACGATTGCGTTAAGGCGGTTGTCCGTTCTTGTTCTTTTTCTCAGTGCGAGTCTATTGACTGCTGTGCCCGCGCGAGGAGTGAACCCTGAACCTGCCGGCCTTGCCGACATGAGACAAATCAAGAAATTCGTGGCGGTAGAAGTACAAACTCAAGGAACCGCCGAGAAACTTGGAATCAGTAATGTCGAACTGACCGATGTGACGAGAGTGACCCTGCTCAATAAAATTCCTGGAATTGCACTCGAAGGGTCCAGTGGCCCGTCTCCCGACGCCGCGGAGCGGCTTAACCAACTGGGGTTTTTCACCTGTGATGTGTGGACAGTGGGCGAACAATACATTGCCGCCTACCATGTGGATTGCAGTGCCGGTTCCTATACTACGCAAAAAACGCCGGGCAGTCTATGGAACCAAGCGATTTTAGGCTATGGACCGAAAGATGAAGTTTCTGAAGCCGTCCGCAAAGGGGTGCGTGCGATGGTCGAGCTCTTCGCGACGACTTTCTCCAACGCGCGAGGAGAAAATAAAGGACAGTAAGACGCTCAGGTGCTTGTGACGGGCCAGCCACAGGACCTGATGGAACTGGCCTTGCAGGTGCCGGATTTGACGATCACCGATCAACGGGTTTCTGAAATCAGGTCAAACAAGCATCAGGAAACAAAAGTCTCTCGCCGGTGAGTCCCGGAACAGTGGCAGGAATGCGGGAGGCCAGAGATGTGATTTCCTGCGGAACTTGCCATGCCGATCAACCGTGAGCGAGTCCAAAAATTTCTTTATGAGGTTGATTCCGAGATAACTCCCTCTATATGCGCCGATGCAGGTCGGCTCAATGGGTACAAGAAGTTACTCGATATATATCGAGCCGCCTGTACTGCGTGGCATAACCGTAGTGTTGAAGACATTCAAGGCATCACTGCGGCGGTGAACGAAATGTGCATCGCCAGGCTTATTCTGAAAGACAACCAGGTTGGAAATGCTTTCTACGAGCCGCATCTGAAAGGGACGAACAAAACGATAGATTTCCTTGTAAACCTGGTCGGTCGCGAAGCGCGTATTTTTTACGACGTCAAGACTGTACAGCCGACTAAACAAGACGCGTGGGATCGGTACACGAATTTTCAAAAGGAAGGTTGGTTGACGCGCCTCATACAGAACTGGAGTTGGAACAAGAGGCAATGGAAGGAGAAATTGCTCATGAACTCTTTGCGTCCAGGCAGAAGTTTCTTGATTACACGCTGGAGCTTGAAGAGAAGATACGGGCGATTCCGAAAAACCCTCAGGATTACTTTCGGCTTGTCTTTTGTGGGGACGGCGTTCAGTGGCGATCCGACTACCTGGAAGACTTCGCAGACTTCTATTTTTCAGGGCATTGCCGGGCAGATGATACTTTGGGTTCGATGCAAACCCACTATATGGTTGCGAACGAAATCATCTTTGACCGCATCATTCACGAGTTCTGCCACCTTTCGTAAGAGACTACAGGTTAAAGAAAACGCTTTTCCGAGGTTCCCTTGGGGAGGCTCTCATTGTAGCTAGAAGCTGGAGGGAATCTTTTGCGTGCGTTCTGACGCCAGCTTGCATGCCGTAGATTCGTAGTGCCTTCTAGCCTACAAGGGCCGTCGGGCTGGCCAAAATATTTTTCCTGCTTCCCCTTTCTCCTTTTTATCCCGACCAGTCTCGCTATTCGCTCACTGCGCGCATCGGACGAGCACCGCAATCTTGCGCGCGCGATTTGCGATCACAGAGGAATTGTTAGGCCGGTCGAACCTCAATCGTTTCCACGTCCGCAATAATCGTGTGCAATCCGCTTGAGCCTGCTGGTTGCGGGTGAATCAGGTCGGCAATCTGCAGCTGCCCTCTGGTATCGATGGCGCGAACAGCGACTTGGTATTTGCCGCGTTTCGGCGGCCGCCACGTGTAGTTCCAAATAACCCATGAGTATGGCGACATCGGAGTCTCAAGTTCGCATGAATCCCAGGTCCTGGCAGCATCCAGGCTGATTTCCACCTTGCTGATGGAGTTGGGCCCGCCGAATGCTATGCCGCGAAACCGTTGCTCGGGGCCGCGCAATGTCTGATAGTGGCCGGGCGAATCGATGCGGGAAAAAGTCTTGATCGTGCCGTCGTCGGTCCAACCTTTGCGTTGCCAATAGCCGCGATAATCCCCCGCGTAGGCTTCGATTTCTACAATCCATTTGACGTTCTTGATGCCGTAGAGTCCTGGTACGAGCAGACGCACTGGAAAGCCATGTTCTTTTGGTAGTTTTTCCCCATTCATCAGAAAAGCAAGCATGACATCGTCCTGCATCGCGCGCGTGAGAGGAATACTGTCGTCGTACGCATCGGCCCCACGAAAGACAATGTCGCGTGTCGTCTCTTCATCGATTTCCGATTCCTGCAGCAGTTTTTTTAGGGAAATACCGCGCCATCGCGCATTGCCGAGGCTGTCCCCCCCGGGTAATGTATCGATGCACATGAGCGTCGATACCTGTTCGAAGTTGTCGCGATCCAATAATCCGCGCCAGCCCAGGGATAACGGCTTTTTGACTTCTCCTCTAACCGTGAGTGTCCACTGATCTTGACGAAGCTCGCGGGAGACATTGAATGGAGAGTCAGAATAGTTGACGACGTAAAATTTATTGTTCTGGGTGAAGTAATTCGTCTCGCGCGGCGGCATAGCGAACATGCGTCCGAACAACGATCCGACTGCGTCGCATCCACCGGTGAGGCCTGCGGCAGCTGCAATTCCAGTGAATTGTAGAAGGCTACGGCGTTTGAGCGAAAGCCAATCGTGCATGGGAAATACTCTGCGATAATAAAAAGACGATTGCAAGGCTTGACTCCGGAAAGCCAGATTGATATAAAGGCGCACGTTTGATCCAGCCTAGTGGCCGATGCGGTTGTAAGCCCCGCGACGGATTCTCAGGAAACTTTGATCAACAAAATGTCTTCTGGTCCTCTTGACAAGGCCAGGCTTGCGTAGTACAGTGCGCGGCTCGCGTGATGAACGCGGTGGTTCTTTGACAACTGAATAGAGCGAGAAACGAGTAAGGTAAGGTGTATTGAAGAGGTGGCCCTCGGGTCCATTTCAAGTAGAACCTTTATGAGAGTTTGATCCTGGCTCAGAACGAACGCTGGCGGCGCGCCTAATACATGCAAGTCGAGCGAGAACGTGTAGCAATACACTTGTAAAGCGGCGAACGGGTGAGGAATACATGGGTAACCTACCATCGAGTGGGGAATAACCAGCCGAAAGGTTGGCTAATACCGCGTACGCCTCCGAATTTTCGGATTCGGAGGGAAAGCCACACTGTGAGTGTGGCGCTCTTTGATGGGCTCATGTCCTATCAGCTTGTTGGTAGGGTAACGGCCTACCAAGGCTTTGACGGGTAGCTGGTCTGAGAGGACGATCAGCCACACTGGCACTGCGACACGGGCCAGACTCCTACGGGAGGCAGCAGTAAGGAATATTGCGCAATGGACGAAAGTCTGACGCAGCGACGCCGCGTGGGGGATGAAGGTCTTCGGATTGTAAACCCCTTTCGGGAGGGAAGATGGAACGAGCAATCGTTCGGACGGTACCTCCAGAAGCAGCCACGGCCAACTTCGTGCCAGCAGCCGCGGTAATACGAAGGTGGCAAGCGTTGTTCGGATTCACTGGGCGTACAGGGTGTGTAGGCGGTTTGGTAAGCCTTCTGTTAAAGCTTCGGGCCCAACCCGGAAAGCGCAGAGGGTACTGCCAGGCTAGAGGGCGGGAGAGGAGCGCGGAATTCCCGGTGTAGCGGTGAAATGCGTAGAGATCGGGAGGAAGGCCGGTGGCGAAGGCGGCGCTCTGGAACGTACCTGACGCTGAGACACGAAAGCGTGGGGAGCAAACAGGATTAGATACCCTGGTAGTCCACGCCCTAAACTATGGATACTAAGTGTCGGCGGGTTACCGCCGGTGCCGCAGCTAACGCATTAAGTATCCCGCCTGGGAAGTACGGCCGCAAGGTTGAAACTCAAAGGAATTGACGGGGGCCCGCACAAGCGGTGGAGCATGTGGTTTAATTCGACGCAACGCGAAGAACCTTACCCAGGTTGGACATGCACGTAGTAGAAAGGTGAAAGCCTAACGAGGTAGCAATACCAGCGTGCTCAGGTGCTGCATGGCTGTCGTCAGCTCGTGCCGTGAGGTGTTGGGTTAAGTCCCGCAACGAGCGCAACCCCTGCTTTCAGTTGCTACCGGATCACGCCGAGCACTCTGAAAGGACTGCCCAGGATAACGGGGAGGAAGGTGGGGATGACGTCAAGTCAGCATGGCCTTTATGCCTGGGGCCACACACGTGCTACAATGGCCGGTACAAAGCGCTGCAAACCTGCAAGGGGGAGCCAATCGCAAAAAACCGGCCTCAGTTCAGATTGAGGTCTGCAACTCGACCTCATGAAGGCGGAATCGCTAGTAATCGCGGATCAGCACGCCGCGGTGAATACGTTCCCGGGCCTTGTACACACCGCCCGTCACACCACGAAAGCCTGTTGTACCTGAAGTCGCCCAAGCCAACCGC
The DNA here is from genome assembly GCA_013696305.1 of Nitrospira sp. GTDB lineage: Bacteria > Nitrospirota > Nitrospiria > Nitrospirales > Nitrospiraceae > Nitrospira_A. Next base: position 703 of record JACCYV010000207.1, on the reverse strand, counting down.
AAGGAGGCAGGCGCCCACGGTATGGCCGGTGATTGGGGTGAAGTCGTAACAAGGTAGCCGTAGGGGAACCTGCGGCTGGATCACCTCCTTTCTAAGGAGTACCACTCCTTCGAGAACAATAGGATCTTGAGGGTCACCTTTTCAATACACTAAGCACAGTCCCTATTCGCATCACTAGGGTGAGTGTCATCATTTTATTGGGCTCACGCTAAGTAGATGTCACGTGAGCGTATGTGATTGTCTTGGGTTGGCTCAGCAGTCGGCTGGGCCTGTAGCTCAGCTGGCTAGAGCACGCGCTTGATAAGCGCGGGGTCGATAGTTCGATCCTATCCAGGCCCACCAACTGAGTCTCGAGTGTAAGTCTCTCCCTCGGCGGCTCAACATAGACAATCATTCATAGGTGAACGGGGCTGTAGCTCAGTTGGGAGAGCACCTGCTTTGCAAGCAGGGGGTCGCTGGTTCGATTCCAGTCAGCTCCACCAAGGAATCGTCGAGTTCGTTTCTCGCTCTATTCAGTCGTGGATAACAGCTGTGCTGTTGTCTCCGTTCTTTGAAAATTTAATAGGTCTGAGAAGACCATGTGTATCAGGAGCAAAGAGAATTGTTAAGCTACTAAGGGTGTACGGTGAATGCCCTGGCATCAGAAGGCGATGAAGGACGTAGCTAGCTGCGATAAGCCCCGGGGAGCCGCAAGCAGGCCGTG
>JACCYV010000206.1 GCA_013696305.1 Nitrospira sp. | reverse complement strand
CAGCCGGCATTCTGCTGACCCGCCGCGCCTTCCTTCAACGGTGGGTGCTGGGGTTTGCGAATATCATGCAAACCGTGCCGAGTCTGGCGCTCTTCGGGTTTCTAATTCCTCTTCCATTTCTTGGCGGGATCGGCAAGCAGACGGCGATTGTCGCGCTCGTGTTGTAAGCGCTCTTGCCGATTCAGAGGAATACCTTAACCGGCATTCTGAACGTGGACCACGCTGTGCGTGAGTCGGCAATCGCCATGGGCATGACGGGACGGCAGCTTTTCTGGGAGGTCGAACTCCCGCTCGCGACCAGGACGATCCTGGCCGGCCTGCGGATTGCGACCGTGACGACGATCGGGACGGCGACGATTGCCGCGGCCATTGGCGGCGGTGGGCTCGGAGTGTTTATCTTTCGCGGCTTGGCCTCCGTGGATACGACGCTGCTCCTGGCCGGCGCGGTGCCGGCTGCATTGATTGCCATGGCGGCCGATCGGGGACTTGAATGGATCGAAGACAAATTGTCGCCTGTGTGATCATCGCGTTATGGGCGAGCGGGATCGTCTCCTGTACCAGGGAGCGTCCGATCACGGTCGGCTCAAAGAATTTCACCGAACAGGTAATTCTTGGCGAAATCGTGGCGCAGCATCTGGAACGCCGGCTCAACCGCAAAGTTGAGCGTAAACTCAACCTGGGCGGGACGATGTTGGCGCATCAGGCGCTCGTGCGCGGCGAGATCGATCTCTATCCCGAATATACGGGCACCGCGCTGACGACCATCTTAAAATCATCGCCTGTCCAGGATCCCGCAGCTTCCTTGGCCCTCGTTCGTGCCGAATATCAAAAGCGGTTCGGCGTGGAATGGATGGACCCGTTAGGCTTCAATAATACGTTTGCGATGGTGATGCATGGAGACGACGCTCGGAAAAACAGAATTGCCACCTTGAGCGAGGCGGCGCAGTATTCTTCTGGTTGGAACCTCGGTGTGGGGTACGAATTCCAGCAGCGGCCGGACGGACTCGCCGGCTTACTGAAGATCTACAATCTTCACTTGAATGGATCTCCGAAAACAATGGACCTCGGCTTGCTGTACAAGGCACTCGAACAAGGACAAGTCAGCATGGTGGCCGGAAATGCCACCGATGGCCAGTTGTCGGTTCTCAATGTGCTGGTGCTCCTGGACGACAGGCATTATTTCCCTCCGTACGATTGTGCGGTGGCCGTGCGGAGCGAAATTTTAAAGAACAATCCTCCCTTGCGGCAGGCTCTCAACGAACTGGCCGGCCTGCTGACCGACCATACTATGCGCAGGTTGAACTACCAGGTGGACGGCGAACATCGTCCGGTGCGGGTCGTGGCGGAGCAGTTTTTACGAGACGCTGGTCTGCTTCGCTAACAGGCTGCGGAAAACCTGTTTCATCCAAAGAACGCCGCTGGCGAACTTTTTCAGCAGCCTGCTAATCGGCGATCAAAAGATTCTCCACAAATGCCCATTCGGTATCGATCCATTGCGCTTCGCACAGGAATCCCGTGCGTCGAGCGAGACCAGGAATCTCCTCGACACGGAATTTGTGGCAGGCTTCCGTCCAGATGGTCTCCCCTTCTTTGAAGGTGCAGGTGAAATCCGCGGCCCGAATCGACACGGTCTGCCTCCGTGTCGAGCGTAGATGCATTTCAATACGACAGTCCATTTCCTGATACCGGACGTGGTGCTCGAAGTGCCGGAGGGCAAAGTCTCCCCGGAGTTCCCGATTGATCCGGGCAAGCAGATTCAGATTAAACGCGGCGGTCACTCCCGTCGGGTCATCATAGGCCAGCAGCATGTCATGGACCGATTTTTCCACATCAGCCCCCAGCAGAAGGGCGTCGCCCGCCCTCAAATGCCGACGGATGTCCCGCAGAAAATTCTCTGCTGCCGGTGGATCAAAATTGCCGATGGTGCTTCCCAGGAACAATACCAGAAGTGTCTGGTCCGGCCGCCGTCGGGCCGCGACTTCCTGAAGCCCTTCCAGATACGATTTCTCCAATCCGACGAAACTGATTGCGCCGATATTTCCCAGTTCCTGGTGGCATTTGACGAGGGCCTCAGCGGATATGTCGATGGGGAAATACGCCACGGGCTCTCGATCGGCGAGCGCTTCCAATATCCAGCGGGTCTTTCGGCCGCTGCCGCTCCCCAGCTCGACCACTGCCACGGGAGGCGGAAGATGTTGGAGCATGTCTCCGGCATGGCGGCGAAGGAGGCGTTCTTCGGCTCGGGTCAGCCCATATTCGGGCACCAGGGTGATCGCTTCAAACAGCGCGGTTCCCAAGTCATCGTAGAGATACATCGAAGGGAGTTCGCGTTGGCCAACCTTCCTCAGGCTCTCGCCCACTGCGATGGCGAACTCCCGGACGGCATCGGCTTGTTCAGTCTGTGACAGCATCCTATCAGTCCTCCACACAGCGAAATCCGGCATACACGTACGGATAGTTGGGCCGGAACCAGTTGCGAAATGATCGGCGGAGCAAACCGGCATCTGTTCGCGAGGATGCCCCTTTGAGGACATAATGGTGGCCATCGAAGAAGCGTGCTGAGTATCCGGGATAACACGAGAGAGGCTTGAATCCGGGAAAAGGCTGGAAGACCGTCGACGTCCATTCCCATCCGTTGCCGACCAGTTGGGAAATTCCGAATGCGCTGTCCCCGTTCGGGGTCGCGGTTACGGAAATAGGATCCCATCGGTTCCCGTTGAAGTTTCCCCGTCGGATATCCGGCGCGTCCTCGCCCCATGGATAGGATCGTTCCTCTTGGTCGTCCGGCGTCCCATAGGCTACCCGATGAAATTCCGCTTCGGTGGGCAGTCTCTTTCCGGTCCAGGCTGCGTAGGCGCTCGCCTCCTGATGGGTGACGTAGACCGGCCAATCCATCGGTAACGGCACTTCGCCCGACATGGCTCGCCAGCGCCACTGGCCCTCGCCCCACGTCCAGAAGTGCGGCGGCTCAGCACCGGCGCGAACGAATTGGAGATATTCCCCATTCGTGACCTTGTACTTGCTCATGGCCAACGCAGAGACAGAGACCTCATGGCCATCAAATTCATTGTCCCATCCGAATTGATAGCGGCCATCGGGGTCCGCGCGTCGTTGGCCTAAAATCACCGTGCCGCCAGGAATTTCGATGACCGTCGGAACGGGAGTTGGGCTCGGTGGAAGCGGCGCGACCGGTGGGATATCCTTCTGCGTGGTCGACAGATCATGGAGCAGATAGGCGAAGGTCTCCGCGTGCATCAGACGATGCTCGAGCGCCACAGAGAGCATCTCCTCCGAGACCTGGGTCGAGAGATCGTCAATGGCCTGTCGAACACGGAGGTGATAGCGTTGGACTTCCCTTTTCTCCGGCCAATCCGAGCGCTTGTCCTGGGGTAACTGCCCCGGTTCCGGATCAATCCCGAACGCGAAGAGTTGGTCGAATTCCGGCTGGAATGACGGAATCCCTGCTGCTTGGCTGAGGAGATTCCAGTCAAACGCTTCGAGATGACCGAAGTAGAAAATCGTCCGGTGGCGCTCAGGGACCGGTCGGTCAAGGAAGGCTTCCGGCCGAACCAGGCCGAATAAGGCGTCTGTTCGCAAGCGACTTCGGGCCAGTGCATGCACTAAACGAGTTGCCGGGGGCGTCTTAGCGATCATCGACTTGTATTCCCTTCCAAAAGGCCACATACCCGGCGATCTGTGTGGCCGCCTCTTTGGGTGAAGGATAATACCAAGCCGCGTCCTTATTCACCTTTCCATCCACCACAATGTCGTAATAGCTTGCCTCCCCTTTCCAGTGACAAGTCGTATGCGTCGTGCTTGGTTGGAAGTGTTCTTGTTTGATTGACTGTGGCGGGAAATAGTAATTTCCTTCGATCACTTGCCCCTCGTTGCTTTCGGCTAACGTCATCCCATTCCAGATGGCTTTTGGCATGACAATCTCCTTTCTGTGCAAAAGCTTTCCGCTTTCTTCCCTATCACGCTGAGTGTCAGAATGTTCCTGAGGAGTGCCATACCCATGCGCTATTTCAATTACGCGGGTTTAAGTCCGACACGCGTCGAGGCCGTCGAAGAAACGCGGATTGTCGCCGACGAATTTCAAGCACTCTTATTCTGTGAGTCTGGCATCGCCTGGTACCGCAAACAAGTAGAAAAATGCAGACAGAAGGTCGCGCAGTTACTGCACGTTAATCTGGACGAAGGAGGCGATTCTCTCGTCTTCGTCCCCAATACCACCACCGCCTATAGACTCGCCTTGGCTGCGCTTGAGTTCCATCAAGGAGATGTAATCATCACGTCAGACCAGGAGCATTCGTCGACATTGCAGGCTCTGCACAACCTGACGCAGCGGGGCATCGAGCTGATTGTCATCCCCGCTAGGTCTGAAGAAAGCTTTCTCACCCAGCTCGACGATGTCTGTCAGGGGAAAAAGACCCGGTTGATTACCCTGAGCCACGTGGCTCACACCGACGGAAGAGTCTTCCCCTTACGGCAGGTATGCGAAATAGCCGACAGGCGGCATGTAATGCTGGCGATAGATGGCGCGCAAGCTATCGGGCACGTTCCCGTGGATCTTGGAACACTCAATGTCGATTTTTATTTTTTCTCGGGTCATAAGTGGTGCGCAGGTCCCATGGGGACCGGTGCGCTACTGATCACGAGACGACACAAGGAAAGGATTGCGAGTCGTGAGTCCGGTCTTCCCGTGACCGGAAGCCCACAAGGATGGTTCGATCTTGGCACGCAGAACATAGGCCTGATCGCGGGACTCGCCCGGGCCTGTGAAATGAAGCAACAAGAATTACCCGCGATGAGTGAGCTTGCCGGCCTGAGAACAGTGCTCAGGGGATGTTTGAGCCGGATGAATGATGTGGACATTGCCGAGTGGGATGGGACTCATGCACCGGGAATCTTGTCGTTTCAGGTTCACAGGGCAGGATTCGATGCGAGTCGAATAGCAGAATACCTGCATGTCAAATACGCTATCGCGATCAAGCCATTGAGGTATCCTGGGTCACCGCAACTGCTCCGTGTCTCCTGGTCCTTATCGACCGAAGTGCAGGACATCCTGTTCCTAGCTGAAAAACTGGACGAGGCCTTAGAATTTCACACAGCAAGGTGAATCCGTAATTGTGATGATGGAGAGTATCACCAGGCCGTCATGGAACGTTGGCGACGTTGAAATGTCCCGGGCGATGGAGTTCAAACAGGCCGGCGTGGCGCTGAGCGAGGCCCAATTGAGAGGCGGGTGCATCGATCAAGGGCGCGCGACTGGCCGAGGACGAATCTTGCATTTGCGGAGGTTTCCAGCCTCGGGAGTTCCTTTTCTTGCCACTAGGGTTTCCTCTAGATGCCGGATCCGTCCCGAGCCGTCATGATTGCCTACATGCCACGGCGTCGACAAAGAGTGCTGGGAATTGTCATGGCAAGGGGGCCAGGGCGATGCCTGAGGCGTTGGATGGCCTTCCAGCGCCAGCCTGGGGTCCCCTTTGGAGTAAAGTATCGGATTATCGCTTCGTGGTGAGTGATTAAGTCAATTCTGGGTCTTCTTCTGTCGGACGGGAAAAGGTTGTATGAGGCATGTGAGCTTATCGACACGTCACGAATCCCTGTCTTTTCCGACCGAGTCAAAGCGTTCCGCCCATGCTGGGGAATTTGAAACGCTTTTGCCCAAGGGTACCGACGACGGTACTGGCTGAGCGAACGGCCCGATTAGCCCGATTCAAGACTCTGGGGGAATGTTCGATGACAAGATGATCGTGATTGATGCGAGCCACCGGGCGGCACGCGCGGAAATGCGTTGCCGCTCTTGCTCGATCTAGATCGAACGACGCTCTTTTTGCATGACGCATCGGTGCGCAGCCTAGGTTGGCTCTTAGACCCGAAACGCGGCGCGACCGGTCCGCATCCATTCTATTTCCGCAACACCATTGAGTGCGCACCGACATAATGGCGTTCTTACGGCGTCTCGAAACGAAACATTAGCGACAGGCATCCGACTTGGAGTGAGTTTGAATAATGGGAATCGCGATCATTGGGAGGGTGTAATGAGCACGAAAAACACTGACCGGCTAGGCCGCAATGGGGAAGGCAGAGCCACCTACCTGCCGAAGGAAGAGACCGGGTTTTCGTTGCCGCCCGACCGGACGGCCCTGCTGGTGATCGATCCAGTCAACGACTTTCTCTCCGATGGCGGAGCAGGCTGGGAGTTGACCAAGACCACCGTGAAGATGAACGACGTGGTCGGCCATCTCAAGCGCGCTATTGAGGGCGCACGACTGACCGGCATTCCTGTCCTGTTCGGCCCGATGGCCTATACCAAGGCGGATTATGCAGACGAGCAGTTACAACGGAGAAGCGGGATTAATCGCCTGATGTTTGAGAGAAAGATGTTCTTAGCGGGCAGTTGGGGGGTGGACTTTCATCCCGACTTGCAGCCGCGCGAAGACGACACGGTGCTCCTGCCGCATAAGAGCTGTGATGTCTTTCAAACCGATCTGCCCGCACACCTCCGACGAATGGGGATCACGCATTTGGTCATCGCCGGAATGTCTGCCAACCTGTGCTGCGAGTCCACCGGCCGGCACGCCATGGAAGCGGGGTTGACGTGACGTTTCTCTCCGACGCCATCGGCGCCTTAAGTATTCCGGAATACGAGGCTTCGATCCGCCTGAACTATCCACTGATTGCCAATGCCGTCATCAACGTGGACGAGTTCCTGGCCGCCATTGAGGCTTCGCCCGCAGGCTGCGTGGGCATTCAGCCGGGCGATGCGGTTCGCGGCTCCGATCACGGGGAGATCGGCACGGTTGACAAGGTCGTTGAGGCAACGGAGGAAACCGACGCCTACCTGCTGGTACCCCGAGGGCTGATCATCAAGACCGACACCTATATTCCATGGGATGCGGTAGTCAAGCGTATCGGCACGGACGTCTTCATCAACCTTCCGAATTTGATCGTGGGAACGATGCCTTGGAACGTACCTCCTTCACGGGCAGATCGGTGGGCAAAGCACGGCCCTCGCGCTGCAGACGTAGACAAGCTCTACGGTTCACGCTCTTCCTCCATCGGGGAACCGCAGCCCGCTCTCGGATACTGACGCGCAAAGAAAGAGGGGTTAAACGGCATCATATTGAGAACCGTTCTGGCGACTCGCGTCGCCAGGGAGAGTAAGGACGACCACTCACATCTCTACAAACAGAAGGACCATCATGAATACAACACACTCCGCGCAGTGTCGGCGAGCACGCTCGCCGACACTATACTTCCGATCGGCTTGACCGACGCGGACACGGATCCAGCAATCAGAGACCCTAGGGCGGTTAGCTCGGTCGACCGCTCCGCCGTCGATACAATCATTGCCGAGTGGCCTGCACGTCCGAGGCTGGGAGCCAACGTAATGATTGCCCAGTACGGAGCCCCGCAGCAAGTCACGTCCGAGAAGCTAGGGGTGGCGGGTAATGTGGCCGTCTGGTTTCTTGCAGAGCGAACGATGATGGCCTCGGTCACGAGATAAACGATGTACACAGAGCGTGAGTGTTCAAACCAAGAAAGGGACAAGGCGATGGCTAGCATACTCAAGGATATGGCTACGGGCACGGTTGCCGGGTTGATCGGAATCATGGCGCACGTCGGGACCGCGCAATTCATGTGGGATTGGACCAAGAGGACCAGCCCGGAGGACATCAAGCGCGAGCACGCGATTGAACCAAAGGATCCTTTTCCTCTCCTGGCCGAAAAGCTAGGCGCCATCATCGGTGTGACACCGACCGAGATGCAAGAGCGGCAGTTTGAACAATACGTTACTGTTGGGACCGGGGCGACCATGGGCGCGCTCTACGCAGTAACGGCACGGCGCTGGCCGCTCGGGTGGGTGGCTGGCGGTGTCGTGTTCGGCACATTGTTTTGGGCCATCGAAGACGAAACGATGGGACCGGTCATGGGACTCGCAGGAGAGAACACCCAATACCCGATGGAGGCGCACGTGCGCGGTTGGGCGGCCCATGTCGCCTTCGGTGTCGTGACGGCCGCTATTGCAAGATCTTTGGGAGTCCATTCACAGTCGGGGCCGTGGAGCGCCAACCAGAATGGCACGAGGAGCAAGAGAGGTTAGGATACGCGAAGAAATTCCAACCACCGTGTAATCCAAGGAGGGAGGGTTAAATCGTGAAGGCTTACGCGAAGCTAGCTGACGCTGTTGCAGTAGCCGACGGGGCGGAGATGGAATCTGAAGGCGTAGGGGTGTCCACGGCGCAACGGTCTGTGTCTCGTTCGATACTCGTTGTTGAAGACGATTTGGACATCGCTTATCTGGTGGATCTCCATCTGCGGGACTTGGGCTGTGATGTGGATTTAGCCCATGACGGCCTGTCTGCTGTCAAACAAGCTTTTTCCAAATCCTATGATCTCATCATTCTTGATCTCATGTTGCCGCGTCGAGATGGGTTGAGAGTATGCCAACAATTGCGAGCGAAGTCGAACTATACGCCTGTCCTGATGCTGACGGCGAAGTCTTCAGAGCTGGATCGCGTTGTAGGCTTCGAGGTAGGCGCAGATGATTATGTCACCAAACCATTTAGCATTCGAGAACTTCAGGCAAGGGTGAAAGCCCTCTTTCGGCTGGTGGAGTCACTTCGAACCCCGGTCGTCTCCGTCAGGCCGAAGATGTTCCAGGCCGGGGACATCGTGCTCGACGTTGAAAAGCGCAAGGTGGCTCTGCAGGGACAACCAATAGACTTGACGGCTAAAGAGTTCGATCTTCTTCAGCAATTTATCCAACACCCCGGCCGCGTCTTCACTCGGACTGAACTGCTGAATTCGGTCTGGGGATATGGACACGATGGATATGAGCATACCGTCAACTCACACATCAACCGGTTAAGGGCCAAGATCGAAACAAACCACACTCGCCCCGAGTACGTTCTCACTGTGTGGGGGGTTGGCTACAAGTTTTACGAGAACGGCAAAGGCGATGCGTAGGAGCCTGTATGGCAAGCTTGCGGCTGTCTTGCTCGGACTTCTTTCCCTGATCGGCATCCTGTATGTCACATTGACTCTGTTCACTGCGCAGAGATATTTGCAGGAGGTCGATCAGAAACTGAACCGTACGCTCGCTGAACGCATGGTCTCAGGAAGAACCTTAATTAAGGAGGGTCGTGTCGATGACAAGGCTGTGAAGAAGGTCTTCACAATGCTCATGGACGTGAATCCCACCATCGAAATTTACTTGCTGGATCCAAACGGCACGATTCTGGCTTTCTCCGCGCCTCCCGAAAAGGTGAAGCGGACACAGGTGTCCCTGGAACCGATTGAAGCTTTCTTGAGCGAGAAGATCGCATTCCCTATTTTGGGCGAGGATCCGAGAAATCACGGCCGAAAGAAAGTCTTCTCGGCCTCTCTGATCCCGATCGAGGGGCCTGCTGAAGGATACTTGTATGTCATTTTAGGAGGCGAGGAATATGATTCGGTCGCCCAGAGGCTTCACGGAAGCTATATTCTTCGATTGAGCATCTGGGTCGCGCTGTTGAGCCTTCTGGTGGCCCTATTGTCCGGACTGTTTTTTTTCCATCTCCTCACCCGACGCCTGAAGCAATTGGCGTCGCTGATGGAGGTCTTTAAGCTGAGCAATTTCTCCGGCTCGGTTTCCTACAGCTCGCACGTAGATCCTCGAGAAGGCGATGAAATCGACCAGCTCGGCTCCGCCTTCAACGAAATGGCTGGTCGTCTCGTTCAGCAAATGAAGGAGCTACAGAAGATAGACGCGGTTCGACGAGAGTTAGTGGCCAATGTGTCCCATGATCTTCGCACTCCCTTGGCTTCTCTCCAAGGATACTTGGAGACCTTGCGCATGAGGGAGGGAAGATTGACCCCCGAGGAGCTGCGGAGCCATCTTCAAATAGCCGAAAAGCATAGCCATCGATTGGGAAAGCTCATCTCCGAATTATTTGAACTGACCAAACTTGATTCCCCTGAGGCGCAACCTCGTTATGAGTCTTTTTCGTTAGCTGAACTCCTGCAAGATGTCGTGCTTGAATTTCAGACCGAGGGGGATCAGAAACGCGTGAGCATACGGACAGATTCCGGGGAAGGTCTTCCCTTCGTCAGGGCCGATATCGCGCTCATAGAGCGGGTCCTTGAAAACCTTCTCGATAATGCGCTTCGGCATACGCCAGAGGGTGGAATGATTACTGTCTCGCTCTCGTCGGATGACATGAAGATGACGATACGTGTGACGGACTCGGGGCGCGGAATCTCACAAGAGGATCTTCCTTATATCTTTGATCGTTTTTATCGCGGAGAAGAAACTCGGTCGGAGATATCCGAAGGCGCGGGACTGGGGTTGGCTATCGCGAAACGAATTTTAGAAATCCATGAAAGCCGTATCGATGTCGTCAGCGCTCTCGGCGACGGCGCCACATTTACCTTCCACCTGCCTCTTTCCTGAGATTACATAAGCAATCTATAGAAAAGATAATTGTCTTATTCCCTCCTCCCTCGCTCATTTTCACTGTGATGAAAATTTGATCCTTTCGTGACCTCCGCGTGATCAACGTCATTTACAATAATGAGAAGAGAAGAGATCGTAGAAGGCGTACGCTCACGCTGACCGACGTTCACTATTCTATGTCACGTCGCGACAGGTCTTCAGCCAG
>JACCYV010000032.1 GCA_013696305.1 Nitrospira sp. | reverse complement strand
ACCGACTTGCGCGCATTGAAGCAGATCATGGAGACGGGTGAGATCCTGCAGTCCGATGGTTCTTTAGACGGCATAGGTATGACCCAGCAGAGGAGCGCGCAACCTGCGGGCGCAGGCATGGGTACCTAAGAAGCACCATAACCGGGCTGCCCGCCATGTCGGATCTGCGGCATCGATCGCGGCCTAAAGGAGAAGCCTGATGAAAGCAAATTGTTGGTACGGCAAACGAGACGTGCGCGTGGAACAGGTTCCAGACCCGAAGATCCTCAACCGGCGCGATGCCATTATAAAGGTGACGTCGACGGCCATCTGCGGATCGGATCTCCATCTCTACAACGGCTTGATGCCGACCATGAAAGCCGGCGACATCCTGGGCCATGAGTTCATGGGAGAAGTGGTGGAGGTCGGCAGCGAGATCAAAAATCTTCAGGTCGGAGATCGTGTCGTTACGGCCTTCCCGATCGCATGCGGCAAGTGCCTCTTCTGCCGGGATGAGATGTTCTCTCTCTGTGAGAACTCGAACCCTAACGCCTGGATGGCCGAAAACCTACTGGGGCATTCACCGGCCGGAATTTTTGGGTATTCCCATATGCTGGGTGGATTTGCCGGAGGCCAGGCCGAATATGCCCGGGTGCCCTTCGCCGACGTGGGAACCATAAAAATTCCGAACGGGATGGCCGACGAGCAAGTCCTTTTTCTCTCGGATATTTTCCCCACCGGCTATATGGCGGCGGAAAACTGCAACATTAAACCCGGTGATACGATTGCGGTATGGGGCTGCGGGCCAGTCGGTCAATTCGCGATCCGCAGCGCCTTCCTGTTGGGCGCGGAACGCGTGATCGCCATCGACCGGTTTCCGGATCGACTGCGCATGGCTCGGGAAGGTCGCGCCGATACGATCAATTATGAGGAGCAAGGCGTCTATGACAGTCTCATGGTCATGACCGGCGGCCGGGGACCGGATGCCTGCATCGATGCGGTCGGCATGGAAGCGCACGGCCCCGGCCTCGTGGCAGCCTATGACCGGGTGAAGCAGGCCATGATGCTGGTGACGGATCGGCCCTATGCGCTGCGAGAGGCGATTATGAGCTGCAGAAACGGGGGCACGGTGTCGATCATCGGGGTGTATGGCGGGTTCATCGATAAATTTCCCATCGGTTCCATCATGAATCGTTCACTCACCATCAAAACCGGGCAGGCGCATGTGCAGCGTTATATGCGTCCGCTGCTCGAACGGATCCAGCGCGGTGAAATCGATCCGAGTTTCGTGATCACGCATCGTATGCGCCTTGACGAGGCGCCGGAGGGCTTCTCAAAGTTCCTTCACAAACAGGATGAGTGCATGAAGATCGTCCTGACGCCATAAGAAAAGACCTCGTTTTAATTTTTACTGCATGGGCATCGGCCGTCATCAGGCCGATGCCCGCTTGGCCTGTAGGGGCTGTGTGTCACATAACCGGCAGGAATTCGCAAAAGGATCAGAGAGCCGTCATGATCAACCGGACTAAAATGATGAGCCAGGTCAGAATAAACACGAGAGGCAGGCCGATCGGGGGAACTCTCGCCCATTCGACGAACCGCCTAATACAAAACTCTTCGCGTCTTGTTTTACATTCAGGAGAGTCGCATAGGTACTGAAAAAAATGATTGGGCCAGAAGCTGCCAGACGACTCGTATGATAATAAGCTCGTCTTCATGCTGAATTTGGCTCTTGAGCCGGTCATACAGTTCGGCCCGAGTCAGCATCCCGGCCTCATCCATAAAGGCGCATCCCCTTGATACAGGCATGGTCCGCCCTGGTCGTCATATTCCTGCTCACTCCCCGCCATATGTCTTACAGTCGGACGGCCCGAACACCAAACATTCAAACGGCAACAGGTGCGTGCGATCGAATTCCGGGGCTCGTCCGCCGGCATATCGCGTAGATTCTGAGCTGAAGAGAAAGGTCGGCCGTTCCCCTACCGGTAAGGCCTGTTGGTCGTCGGTGAGATTGTAAAACACTTGGATCGTGTGTTCTCCGTCCGGTTTGACACCTCCTCGTCCAAGTTCCAGGACGGCATGGCCGTCAGGGCCGGGATGCAGACGGGCCGCCCGTTCGGAAAAGTTGCGCAGGGCGGGCCATGATCGTCGCGCATCAAACAGGTCAGTATAGAGCCGCCTCAATCCGGCCTTGTGCGGCTGATCCTGCCAAAACCACGTCAGACGGCAACGCTGGTAGGTCGATTCGGCCTGCGGGTCTGGCGCCTCGACCCCATCGGTATGAAACGCTTCAAACTCTCTTTTGCGACCGCGACGGACCGCCTCGATCAACTCCTCTCCTTCGAATGAGCAAAAGAACTGAAAAGGATGTTCTTCTCCATACTCTTCGCCCATAAACAGCAGCGGAAGATGCGGAGCCATCAGAAGGAGCGTGGCGGCGAGCCGTTGGGCGGGCGGGCTGATGAGCGCTCCCAATCGTTCACCAGCGGCGCGGTTTCCAATCTGGTCGTGGTTTTGAATACACCCCACGAACCGATCACCGGGAAGTCCTGCCGTCGGCGCCCCGTGACGCCGTTCGCGATGGTTGCTGTAGCAGCCGTCCAAGACGAACGTGTCTTGCATGACCTTTCGCAGCTGCTCAGCCTCACCATAATCCTCGTAATACCCTTGGCGCTCGCCGGTAAGAAGCGTGTGCACGGTGTGGTGGAAGTCGTCGCTCCATTGCCCGTCCAGGCCATAACCGCCCCGCTTCGTCGGAAGAAGTAGACGCACGTCGTTGAGATCGCTTTCGGCCACGATATGGGCAGGATACCCTCGTCCCTCAGCCGCACGGTCGGCTTCATCCTTGATGTCCTGTAAGATATGCCGGGCGCCGAAGTCGTAGATCGCATGGACGGCATCGAGCCTCAGCCCATCCATATGGTAGTCCTGAATCCACATCCGGACATTGTCCGTCACGAATGCGCGGACGACATCACTGCCGGGCCCGTCATAATTCACCGCATGTCCCCATGGAGTGCGATAATGTTCGGTGAAGTACGGACCGAAATCGGACAGGCAACTGCCTTCAGGGCCGACGTGGTTGTAGACCACATCGAGGACACAGGCCAAGCCTTCCGCGTGGCAGACATTCACCAGGCGTTGCAGACCCGACGGTCCCCCATAACTCTGTTGAGGCGCAAAAAGATGCACGCCATCGTAGCCCCAGTTTCGAGTGCCGGGAAACTGACCCACAGGCATGAGCTCAATGGCTGTGATGCCGAGTTCTCGCAGGGCGGGAAGGCGCGGAATGATCGCATCGAAAGTCCCTTCGGTCGTGAATGTCCCGACGTGGATTTCATAAAAAACCAAGTCCTCCCGCGCGACCCCGTGCCAATTTCCGTCCGACCATTCAAACTTGGCCGGCAGCAGTATCGCGGACGGCTGGTTCACTCCGTCGGGTTGCCACCGTGAAGCCGGATCGGCCCTGTCCGGTCCCTTATCGAGGGAGTACACATAGCGCTGTCCTTCCGATACAGATGGCCGGCGATACAGAAAATGACCATGCGGCTCCGGCGTCATAAGCTGTACGTGCCGTCGGGATCCATCGATCAGAATCAGGTTCACCTCTTTGGCCTGTGGAGCCCACACTCGCCATTCCAACGCTCCATCCGCCGATGCCACCACACCACACCTTCCTCCCGTATCGATCATGAGCGCTCCCTTTAAAAAACTCGTGGTCCGGTTTCAACACTACCTGCAATAGGACGCAGAAGGCGAGCATGCTGCAAGGGCCGGACCGACAAGTAACAACACATGCGCGTACAAATGCGCCGAAAACCACCGACAATGCCATGCAGCCCATGAAAACGCCCGTTTGTTACGGACAAGCTGTCCTGTATGGGACAACATGGAAGTCCCCTCATCGGCTACTCATCCCAGGCTTGGAGTGCTTCTCTCATTTGGCGGGACGAATGGCGATGTTTGAGGTCCGTACGCTTGAGCCCGATGATTGCATACGAATTGGGACAGAAGCATCCAGGGAGGTGATAACACACCTCAACCTCGTCGAGCGATACCAGCCACATCTCGCACGAGTCACCCCAAGAGGAATTTATGAAGCCACATCGATTGTGTAATAGCCCGAGACCGAACGTCGTCGTTCAGCCCTTTCATCTCCGAACCATAGCCGCTTGGACCGGAGCTCTTGCATTCGTGATGTGTGGCGCGATTTCCCCCCCGCCGCTTTGGGCAGAATCGGGGCATGATAAAACGCCAAGGATCGCCCCACGCGACGCCGAAGAACCTCGCGTGGCAGACGGGAACCAGCTCACGACGAACCAGGGGATGCGTGTGGCGGACGATGACAATTCCCTGAAAGCCGGCGCGCGGGGACCGACGCTCATGGAGGATTTTCACCTCCGGGAGAAGATCACCCACTTCGACCATGAGCGGATGCCTGAGCGAGTCGTACATCCTCGGGGATCCGGCGCACACGGCTACTTTCAAGTGTATAAACCTCTGAGCCAGTATTCGAAAGCAGGTGTGTTTGCCGACCCGTCATTGAAAACCCCCGTCTTCGTGCGCTTCTCGAATGTGAACGGCAATCTGGGAACAGCCGACACCACTCGGGATGCCCGGGGCTTCGCGACAAAATTTTATACCCAGGAGGGCGTGTGGGATCTGGTGGGAAATAATATTCCCGTCTTTTTTATTCAGGACGCGATCAAGTTTCCCGATCTCGTGCATGCGTTTAAGCCCGAACCGAACAATGACATTCCCCAAGCCTCCACGGCACATAATTCGTTCTGGGACTTCATTTCCCTCACCCCCGAATCCATGCATATGGTCATGTGGATCATGAGCGACCGGGCCATTCCACGCAGCTATCGCATGATGGACGGCTTCGGCGTGCATACGTTCCGTCTGGTGAACGACAAGGGCAAATCCACCTTCGTCAAGTTCCACTGGAAACCTTTACTCGGTGTGCACTCACTGGTCTGGGACGAGGCTCAGCAGCTGGCGGGCAAGGACCCTGATTTTCACCGGCGCGACCTGTGGGACGCGATTGAAGCCGGCGCCTTTCCGGAGTATGAACTGGCCTTGCAACTTCTCCCTGAAGAAGACAAGGATAAGATTTCTTTCGATATTCTTGACCCGACCAAGATTTGGCCTGAAGACGTCATTCCGCTTCAACGGGTCGGCAAGCTGACCTTAAATCGTAATCCGGATAATTTCTTTGCGGAAACGGAACAAGTGGCGTTTCATCCCGGCCATGTCGTGTCGGGGATCGATGTGTCCGACGATCCTCTCCTGCAGGGTCGTCTCTTTTCCTACCTCGATACGCAACTGAACCGATTCGGCACGCCGAATTTTGTTCAGCTACCCATTAATCAGCCTAAGTCGCCGGTCAACAACTTTCATCAGGACGGCATGATGCGTTTCGCGAACCGGGCGGGGAAGGCGAATTATGAACCGAACTCCCTGGAAGGCACACCGAAGGAAGCGACCGCAGAAAAGGGCGGATACGTCCACTACCCTGCGCGGGTGGAAGGGAACAAGGTCCGTGAGCGAAGCAAGAGTTTCGGCGATCACTACAGCCAAGCCGCACTTTTTTACAACAGCCTGGCATTGACGGAACAGGAACACATTCGACAGGCCCTGCAGTTCGAGCTGGCCAAGGTGTCCAAAAAAGACGTGCAGCAGCGGATGATCGAACACCTCTCAAAGGTCGACGGTCACCTAGCCATGCTGGTGGGGAATTATTTAGGCATGAAGGCTCCGCAAGGCCAGGACAGCACCAAGGTCGGCAAAGCCAAGGGATTGAGCCAGGAAGAAGGACCGAAGGGCTCCATCAAGAGCCGCAAGGTTGCGATCCTGGCCGCCGACGGCGTGAGCAGTTCCGAAATAACCCGCATGGAAGCGGTGCTCAAGGAGAATGGTGCGACGGCTGAACTCGTCGCTCCACATTTAGGCGTATTGCGCAGTACCTCTTCAGATACACTGAAGATAGACAAGACGTTAGCGACAGCCGCATCGGTTATGTATGATGCGGTCTACGTCCCGGGGGGAAAAGAAAGCATGGACCAGCTGCAAAGCGACGATGAAGCGCGCCATTTCATTCGCGAGGCCTACAACCATGGCAAGGCCATTGCCGTGGGCGAGGGTGGAATCGCGCTGCTGAAGGCGGTGGGCGTCACGGCGGCCCCAGGGGTCGTGCAGGAAAAAAGCGGGTCGGATTCTACTCGCGCATTCATCGAGGCGATCAGCCGGCATCGTCACTGGAACCGTCCGAAGTAGGCGGGGCTGATTGCAAGTTCAGGATTTCACATGCGCGCACGACAATTCCGCAGTAAAGGAAATGAATCATGTCGAAATTGTCGGGCAAAGAATTTGATTGTGCCTACGTCGAACACGAGTTGAAGGATCACCGGAAAAATGTGTCACAATTCACAGCTCATGCCAAAACACTCGCAGATCCGCAAGTGCGGCAATGCGTTTCCGGCACCCTTCCGGTTCTCAAAGAGCATGTGCTCATCGCCAAAAGTCTCACAGCCGATCTCAAAAACGGATCAGAAAAAGAGGGAAATAAAAGGTAGGTGCAATGAACACAGAGCCATGGGGTATCCAAGCCGAATACGAAGATGCCGCAGGGCATAGGCAGCAGGTTTCAGAAGATGCCATGGGCCGCGTCCGGACAGCCATGGGGCAGCCCCCCGGCCCGGCACGTTCGTGGTTCGATGACCCCGTCAAAGTCATTCGTCAGGGTCAATCCGTTACACTTCCTGCTGCCGCGACACTCACCCTCGAAGACGGAAGCGAAAAAAAGCTGCAAAATAGGTTGCCCGCTGACTTACCCGTCGGATACCACCACCTTGTCCCAGTGGCGCACCCGGACACCTCTCTCCGGGTGATTGTCAGCCCCGGACGGTGCCATCTGCCTGAAGATTTTCGTATCTGGGGGTGGAGCGCGCAGCTGTATGCGACTCGAAGCCAAAATAGTTGGGGCATGGGCGACCTGGCGGACCTGCGTCGGTTGTCAGAGTGGGCACAGCATCTCGGGGCCGGCCTTCTGTTGATCAACCCACTCCATGCCAACCAACCGCTCGTGCCGCAGGAAGCCAGTCCTTATTCCCCGTCGAGCCGGCGTTTCTTGAATCCGCTTTACTTACGGATTGAGGAACTGCCGGAGGCCGCGCGGCTCGATCAAGATCTGCAGCGGCTTGCCGCCATGGGGCGCGCGCTCAACCAGGATCGCCATATCGACCGGGACCGAGTGTTTCATTTGAAACAGGAAGCGTTGCAACGGCTGTGGTCCTATTTCGACGGCGATCCGGATTTCGAACGGTTTCGGCTCATGGAGGGTGAAGCGCTCCGTCAGTTTGCGGTGTTCTGCACGCTGGTGGAACGCCACGGCGGCGATTGGCGACAGTGGCCTGAGCACTATCGTCGTCACGACTCTCCCGAGGTGGAACAATTCGCCAAGGGGGAATCCGATCGCGTGCAATTCCATATGTGGCTGCAGTGGTTGCTCGATCAGCAGCTGGCGCGCGCCTCTCAATCCGTGCCTATCATGCAGGATCTCCCCGTCGGATTCTCGCCGGATGGAGCCGATGCATGGTTGTGGCAGGACCTCATTGCGGGGGACATGACCGTGGGAGCGCCGCCCGACTTGCACAACCCCCAAGGACAGGATTGGGGTCTGCCTCCGTTTATTCCGCATAAGTTGCGGGCGGCTGGATATGAACCCTTCATTCACACGATTCGTGCGGTGCTGCGCCACGCCGGCGGGCTTCGTATCGATCATGTGATGGGCCTGTTCCGCCTCTGGTGGGTCCCGAAAGGTCGCGGACCGAAGGACGGGGCCTATGTGCGTTATGCAGCCGAGGAGTTCTTAGCGATTCTCGCCGTCGAGAGCCAGCGGGCCGGAGCGATCGTCGTGGGAGAAGATCTAGGCACGGTGGAGCAAGGGGTGCGGGAGACCTTGGCTGAGCAGAACGTGCTGTCGTATCGTTTACTCTGGTTTGAGGATGAGCCGCCTTCAGAATACCCGGAGAAGGCGCTGGCGGCGATCACGACCCACGATTTGCCGACGCTGGCCGGCATATGGACCGGGGCGGACCTTGATGCGCAACGAAACGTCGGCGTCAAACCCGATCACTCGGCACACCGACAATTTCGGCGAAAAGTGATGGAGACCAGTGGATTGGATTCCGAGGCCGATGTCACCCTCGCCATTATCAAGACATTCGAACAGCTTACAGAATCCCCCTCCGCCGTGGTCATGGCAGAGTTGGAAGCGGCCTGCGTCGTGAACGAACGACCGAACATGCCGTCCTCAGCCGGGAAATATCCCAATTGGTCTTTAGCCTTACCCACCTCAATCGAAGAATTGGAGTCCGCTGAACTTCCACGCAGGCTGGCGCATATTCTGAATCGACGAACCAAAAGGCATACCGAGCGATAACACGAAAAAGCCTCTACAGTCGCTTGCCCAGATCAGACCTGCCGCGCATCGGCAGACTCACGGCATACTGCCCCGGCGCCGATGACGCCAATCGAATGTCTCCGGTCTTACTCAGCCTATCGACTCCTAGAAACACCTGGTTCCAGGTGAACTGGGGACAGGCCCGCACGAGAGCTTCCAGATCACGAGGCTTTTTCCGACGGATCGTTTCAAGAATCACACGTGTCGCGGTCGCCGACACTCCGTTCAAGGAGCGGTCTTCTACCGGTTGCTTCTTTCTTTGTGGAACGAACTGATGCACACACCGCGGACAGTACGCATGCGTCAGCTTATAGTCTGCCCCTCGCAAGCCATGGCGGTTCACATACTCATCGAAATCGCACCATGCTTCAGCAATGTGTCCGCCTGGGTCCCGTTCTTCTCGCGCGAGTCCACATACGCAGCACACTGGAATGAATATCTGGGTCGCTAGGGCGTTCATGGGGCCTCCGTGGGGCTATCCATCTTCATTTGTTCCCGACTGTATGAAATTGGCCCTCTGTCCACCACTAGGATGGTCCCTAGAGCGTGACTTTTATTGCCGCCCTGAGGGAAAGAGGCAACGAGGGAAGTGCCTAGTATCGCCGGAACATCGGCAGTTGTAGGTATGAGAAGGAGGACTTGCCGGCCCATGCAGAACGGTCATCAGCTGCAATTGCGCACAAGCGATTACGGTTCAGGCTCCTGGATCATCGATGGCAGCGCCCACCCAAGGACCACGTAATTCATGTCGCAGCCTTCCGCAATCCCAGGTTTGCAACAGTCGTCGCTCTCGGTCGAACCATCCTGCCATATCTGTGGCTGTTCAGAGATTGAACGGATTTGCTCGTCGAAGAACATTGAAGCTCAGATCAGGTTTTTGCAGCGATTTCACCGCCGCCGGCTACGAAATCCGAGTGATGCTGACCTGGCAGATCGCGTGCAATTTACCCAGGAATATCTGACGGAAGTTATGGCGTGCCGCGACTGTGGCTTGGTCTCTCGTACGCCGCGGCCCCCCGCCGAAGCTATCACGGGTGCCTACATCGAAGATCGTTATGGTCCTGAACATCTGTCCTCAGAATTTGAGCTCCAGTTCTATTGGGCGGAATCCAAAGTCCGATCAGTGGCGTTTCGACTTCCTCCCCAGTCGATTAAGAAGCCGCTGGTCGTGGAAGTGGGCAGCTTCGTGGGCGGTTTTCTTGCGGCCGGCCGGAAGCGCGGCTGGGAAATGTTGGGCGTCGATCCGGGGAAGGAAGTGACGGCTTTTTGTCAAGCGCGAGGGTTGAAGGTGTTTTGCGGCACACTCAGTAAAGCACCGATCGCAGCGGGTACCGTGGATGCCGTGGCGATTTGGAATACCTTCGATCAACTGCCCAACCCCGATCCAACACTGACGGCGGCGAAGCGAATACTGAGTGTTGGCGGCATCCTTGTCATTCGCGTGCCCAACGGTTCTTGCTTCCGGCGTATGGTCGGCTGGCATGAGCAATTTGGGGGACCGGTGAAGGGATGGCTGTGCGCAGCCCTCGCATGGAATAACTTGCTGGGGTTTCCTTATGTCTACGGCTACACCCTGCGAACGTTGGATCACCTGCTGGCACGCCACGGGTTCACGCGCATGGCCGCCTGCCCCGATACGCTGATGACATTGACCAATGGGGAATCGACCCGGTGGGCGAAGTGGGAGGAAAAATTAGTGAAGTGGTGCGGGCGAACCGCAGGTCAGGTGGAGCAGATCTGGGATGAGGACAAATGCCACTTTGCCCCTTGGCTCGATATCTACTACCGGGTGACAGACATTATCCCGGACACCACAATAACAGTCACGGAGTTTCACACAGGAAGACGTGAATCGGCATTGAGCGAAGCCTATGTGGTTCAAAGTCGAGTCCCAGGCAAAGGAAGGAGCCGTATTGATGGCTGTACAATACCCTAGTCTGACCGTCGCAGGAAACCTGCCGCGGGTGGCGCCCGGACTGATCATATTTGTATTGGCGGGATGGTTGATCCTGCCCCCCGGCAACGTCACCGATCCGGTGCCGACACCCAAGCCCGGCCCCGGCCCGACCGATCCGGTGCCGCAGCCTCCCGTGCCGGGGCCACAGCCACCGCTGCCCGGTCCTACGCCACCCATGCCAAGTCCAATTCCTCCGCCTTAGTAGAGGAT
The DNA here is from genome assembly GCA_013696305.1 of Nitrospira sp. Classification (GTDB taxonomy): domain Bacteria; phylum Nitrospirota; class Nitrospiria; order Nitrospirales; family Nitrospiraceae; genus Nitrospira_A. The sequence goes on along the minus strand of JACCYV010000032.1, from coordinate 7,124 downwards.
TCGTGCTTGTCGCATAGTTGAAATCGATCGGCATCACATTAGCCAAGGAGGACATATGACGGGAACAAGGATTTTCACAATTGCTCTGGTGTCCGGTGGCCTTTTAGCGATGATGGCCTCGGCATCGATCGCACAATCGTCGAGCGGAAGCGCCAATCCCAGCTTAAAGGAAGGCATGACCGGAAAGTCGGACCCGTCCGGGGAAGCAATGGGACTGGATAAAACCAAAAAGAAGCGCCAGTCGTCGGGAAAGCAGATTCAAGAAGAGCCGGTGACGAACGACAAGGAAAAGTCCGGCAGCGGCACGTCCCAAGGTAGCGGCAAAACGCCTTCCGAATCGCATTCTTCAAGGGGCTCCGGCAGCGGAGGAGTGGCGGGACCCACGGGAAAATAACCACGTTGCGTCCCGTGGCCTCATGGTTGAACAGCAGGCGAACTGCCATCAATCAGGTGAGAAAACGGCTTGTGAGAACGGGCATGAAAGAGCAGACAGGTTGTCCGGTTCGAGACAAGCTGTCCCCCAGGCCGGCGAGCCCGCTATGCTCCTTGATCATAACCTCACGATAACAGGCTCGTTGCCTGCTGTGCTCTAAGGGTTCATGTTTGCTAGTGCATAAACCGATGCGCCGAGCTGCCCAGACAGCTGACGTCCGACTCTAACCGCGTGACGAAACAATTAAAGAAAGGAGAGAGTTATGCCAGATCGAAGAAACAGGAACACCGTACTGATAGCCGCCTTGCTCGGAATCGGGCTAGCCGGAGGCCCAACCGCATATGCCGAACATCCCCGCCAGGTAGGAGCTGTTGATACTCAAGCAGGCCAAGGGTCTCACTTCCGTAACAACGACCTCACCGGCGGGTTCTACGAAGACCGGTACAAGCTCGACAACTGGTACTACGACTATTACGACAGCCCGGGAGCAACCCGGACCAGCTCTCATATGACGGATTCCTCTTCCTATGGAAACCACGCCGACATGACGGATGCCGCGCATCCCCGGCCGATGGGGCGTGCACAGCATGGGAATGATCGCATGGTGGCCTATCAGCAATATTATGACGAGCCATGGTTTTATGATCAGCGAGATCCGGCCTACGGTATGCCGATGGCGCGTACCGGCGACCTTGTCACCGACGAGGCAAGCCGCCCCGACAATCTAGTCAAAGGCACTGTGAGTGCCACCAAGCAAGTCCGGAACCGAACCACCGGCGATCAAAACACGGTGGCCCTCATCAAAACAGCAGACAACAAACGGGTCATCTCTGATCTCGGTTCGACTCGAAACACCTTAGATATGGCGCTCTCGAAGGGCGACAACATCCAGGTGGGCGGAGCATGGGAGGACATCGGTGATTACTCGGTCCTCATGGCACAGCACATCAAATCGGGGGCCAACCGTGTCGCTTTGCATCGCTCCAGCGGCGCCACGTCCTCGGATAATCGGCAGGTCGAAGGACGGATTCAGCAATTCCGAGACATTCGGGTCAAGAGCACAGGAGCGCTGCATCGCACTGCCGCGGTGCAAACTGCGGACGGCCGTTTAGCGATCGTGGATTTAGGTCCGGATACCCATGAGTCTACGACGGGTCCAGCGTCTCCCGGCGACCGTATTATGGCCAAGGGACGCGTCATTGATGTCGGCAACTATCCGGTCTTGCTCGCCAATCAAATTAGCGTGAATGACGGAGCCCCGGTTCGCATCGCGCGCGGGTCGGAATCCATGGACTCGGCGCCGCACACCCAGGCGACCGATCCGAGCTGCGTCGGAGGCGGCTGTGGGAGCCAAACCGCTCCCCACGGGCAGCCTCGCGACCCCCATACGAATGCGATGGACGGCACTACCACCCGTTAAGAGCAAGCGTGACGCGATTTCATCTCCGGTCTCAGGGAGGAAGAGGCATGGCGAAGACCATGCCTTCTTCCTTCCAACTGTAATCAGCTCGGAGGTGGATCGAAGCAGCACTGAAACCTGCTCGCTTCCCCTGAGACCCTGACGTCTGGAATTGAATTAGTCCTGCCGGTGTTTCCGCGAACGATCGACGCTCAAGAGTCACATGCACAAGCGCTCCCCTTGCCGCTTTCGACTCTTTCCTGGACAGACATTCTCCTCAGCGGTAAGCTTCAACAGTCCAGCGATCCATAGAGAATTCGTCTGCAGTGCGATGCTTTTCTGCACCCACCCGGTATATTTTCGAGGAGTTGATATGGCGACCATCATGGTGATCGATGACGAAGCATCCATCCGCAGTCTGTTGCGCGAGGTCCTGGAAAAAGCCGGTCATCATGTCGTCGAGGCGCAGGACGGGCGGGAGGCGTTGAACCTCTATCAAAAGAATAAGGCCGATTTGCTCATTATGGATTTGCTCATGCCCGAAGTGGACGGGTTGGAGGCCACGTTGCAACTGACCAGGGAATACCTCGATACGAAAATCATCGCCATGACCGGCGCGCAGGGCGATCGAAACTTTCTGGAGATCGCGAAGCTCTTCGGCGCCCACCAAGCGTTCGAAAAGCCCTTTGATCTCAAGGATATGCTGAACGCCGTCGAGGCTGAACTGGCTCGGAAGTAAATCCCGATGCCGAAATTCACTCATCACGCCGTAGGCATCCGAGGCGGCAAGAGAATATTCAGGCATGTCAGGAACCACGACGCGTACCCGGCTTCTCATCATCGACGATAGCCGGGACTTTCAGATTCTGGTTAAAACCTTCCTTCAGGGCTCGACCTTTTCCTGTATTTGCGCCGCGGACGCGTTTCAAGCCACAAGCATCGCGGTCAGTGAGAAACCTCGCGTGATTCTCCTCGACATCGGCCTGCCGGGAGGCAACGGCCTCCAGTTGCTGGAACGCTTGCGCGCGAATACTCATACACAGGCGATCCCGATCATCATCGCCACCGGTCAAATTACCCCGGGCCTGGAAGCCAAGGTTCGAGCCAAGGGGGCCACGGCATATCTGCAGAAGCCGATCGATAAGCAAATATTGCTGGCTACCTTGCAGCAGGTCCTGCAAGAATCACCGCACGCAACGACCACGCACAGTTAAAACATTCTCACTCATTCACTCACACCCTATTCAATCATGTGGCTGCTCTTGTGGGTGCTCTACGTCTGCCTCATCGGAGCCTCGGGCGTCTATCACACCAACTTCGTCGCGCATTCTCACTGGGAGTTTCTGAAGTGGTTCCCGCCTGCCGAGGAAATTGTGACGTTGGAATTCTGGCTCGATATCGTGATCAATGTCCTGCTCTATATTCCATTCGCACTCCTCTACCTGCAACAAAGCGCGACTGTCACCAGATCGCTGGTGCTGAAGGTCATGCTGCTCGGGCTGTGTCTATCGTGCTCGGTTGAGCTCTATCAGCTCTATTCCCACAACCGCCGCGCCGCGCCGTCGGATATTCTCTTCAACGTGATGGGCACCTGGTCTGGGGTGGTGATTCGGAGGAAATGGTGGATCGGTGCGGGATCGACTCTGCGATGAATGTTCGGACTACTCCCATCCTGTCGGATCGTACCCGCGTTCGCGCAGACAGCGATTCACGTAATTCGTAAAGGCCCCGCTCGGCGGTGATTTCTTGAACAGGCCGCGAAGAAACCCGGCGGTCGCGCCGCTGCCCGCGCCGATCATCGCCCCCCGCCCGGGACGCCCGACGATCGCGCCACCCACCGCTCCCGCTGCCGACCCGATTGCTCCGCCGGCCACAGTACCGGTCGCCGTCTGAGCCGTCTTGCCTTGGCTGGGAGACGCGCCGGCCTCCTCTGCCAATGTCATGCAGGTCTTGATATCCGACTCCGCCGCCTCCGCACCGACCTGGCGATAGTGGTCGTTGGGATAGAGAATCGGCTTATGCGCCGAACAGCCAGCGAGAACCAAAGCCACGGCACAGAGCACGATATTCCCCTTCATCGCTCCCATTATCCCATTCCACGCAGGATGCTCAAAAAGGCCGTCCAGCAAGGCCGCAGCGAGGTGCGCGACGCGATGAATAAAGAGTGTCAAGTCTGCGCACGCCGGCGAGATGGTGAGCCGGCCGTGTCTTGAAGACGAAGGGTACGTTGGGGACCTGAACGATGCGAGACGCCGCTGGCGGGTTTTTTCAGCATCCTGCTACATCCGGCCGCCGAGGTCTTTTCGCTGCAGACTCCTCATCATCCCCGGATCATTGTAGGCAATCTCGCTTAACGCGTCCATGAGATGGAGCCCCTTGCTCGCCGCTAATTCTTTGGCCTTAGTGTAATTTATGGCGCTGAAGCGCGCCACCGCCGGCTGGCCGTTGATGATCTGACAGGCCAGCACCTCCCCGCCGACTTCCAGCGTACCGCCCTCTTCGACGAGTCTCTTCGCTTGCGGCACCGTGATCTGGTGCAACTGCGCGAATTCTTCCAGACCCCCCGTCTCGATCAGTCTTCCATCCGGCATGATGCAGAGGCGTTTGAAGTGAGGCGACCAGTCTTTTCTGAAATCGATGTACTTGATGTCGCCGCCCTTGGCCACCGCTCGATCCAGCGTCCGATAGTCGAGACCGAGATTCTTTTGCTCCAGCTTCTTCTTGAGTTCGTCGGGAAGCGTCCGATGAAAGACCTCCGATGCCCCCTCGGCCAGCGAACAAGCGCGTGCCCGGGCCAGCTGCTCCGATTCGGCAAACTGCATAAGATCCAACACCCAGGTCTGTTTGGGAACGGAACCGGTTGTGTCTATCCGGCAGGCAAAGAGTCCGCGCGTAAGCACCCCGCCGACTTGTGGATACACATAGACGCCGCCCGCCGCGAGCAGTGACGCCATCTCCTCCAGCGGCACCTCGTAGCTTTCTGACAGAATCTTCGCATGCGTCGCCACATCTTCCGGGAGCGTCATGGCGCAGACCGTCACATTCCCCGGCGCATCGAACTCCGAATAGTCCTCGATTACGTTGTATAGAACCGGTGGTTTCGGTCTCTCGATCCTCTTCTTGATCTTGAACATGCGTGAGTACCCTCTGCGTCTCCCCTTCAATGATATAGGCTGCCGGCTCTACGCCATCAGCCATACGCCTCATGAGCCTTTTAGATGATGGTACGGAGGCAGCGTCATCAATCGATCGTCGTCCACCGGTCCGCCGATCGTGAAATGATAGAGTGATTGAATGGACAAATCCTTGATGCCTACAATTTCATGGACCGGATCATCGAAGAAACAGCCGATGCCCGTGCCCCGTACCCCCGCCGCCTCGGCCTCCAGATAGAGCACCTGTCCGACCAGGCCGGCTTCCCAGAACAGCCGTGGATACCACCAAGGGCCGCCCTGCCGCAAGCGGCCTTCGAACTCCGCCAACATGCCGAGCGAAAAGGCACTGTCCCCCGCAATCCCTTGATGGCAACTCACCTGCACCGCCAGGCGCTGCGCATCGCCCTGAAACAGCCAGTACAAGGGAAGCTCGCCGGGACAGCCAGGCGCAGGGGTCCATTCCAATTCAGGATTCATCGACTGCTGCAGCAACGGCAGCTTCTTCGGATCACGCACCAGCACGTACAACCCCGGCGGCAGTCCTTCGACACGGTGCACGAACAACATCAAGTGAATCGCCGGGTCCCACGGCAGGACGTCCCAGGGCATCGGCCGGTCCGATTGCGCGTGATCGGCCAACGGCGTCACCCGCTGCAACATGTGAAAGAACGTCGCCGCGGAGATTGACGTGCGGGCATCGAAGGACACCGCACTCCGGCGCTGGCGAATGACTTGACCGGCAGAGGGACCGGCGTCGTTCGTCGATTGTGAAGCGTAATTCGTCACAGAGGCACCAGTCGATACCATCAGTTGCTCGCTCGATACCTTCCAACTCGCCTCCGCCACTTCATCGATGACGTCCCAATGCACGCCATGCTCGCGGCTCAGCGCATTAGCCTTGCCATGCCAGGGGCCGATGGCCAGATCCTTCACGACCCCCTGATCCAGAAATAACGGCATGTCCGGCACATCGCGCTTCACAAACGACGATTCACGCTTCAAGTTCTCATATGGCCAGACCATCGCCAGACAATCGGGATGTTCCGGTTCCACCGCGTGAAAGTCCTCCGTGCGATGCGTGCCCAACAGCATCGCAAGGGAATTCTGGTCTATGCCATCGAGCAAGGCCATCTTCCAGCCGAGCGTGGCCGCCGCGATACGCGCCGACCCGATAGCATGGCCGACATCATGGTTGCAGTAACGAAACGCCCGCTCGCCATACTTCCACGCTTCCCGCCAATGGACCGACGTCAGACCGAAAAGAAAGGCGCCCGGCGGAAAGGCGGCCAGCAAACGGGAAATCTGATTAGGCGGAAAATCCGCGCGTAATTCCAGGCCATGTTCCTTGGATGCATAGTGATAGAGGCCCGGCGTCAGATCGAGGCCGTCGACCGGCGGCAGCAGCACGTACCCCTCCGTGGGATGGAGATTGCCGGAGGACGGATTGTTCCGCAGCGCCCATTCCGACTCCCCGGCTTTTTTCCAGGCGGAGAGGCCGAGCGTCAGTTCGAAGAATCGGGAGAGCGTGCCGGTCGTCAGCAGTCTCGAGGAAACGACATCGCGCTGGTACATCGCATCATACGAGGGCGACTGAGGCTCTTCATCGTTCGCCAGCAATGGCAGTCGAACGAGCCTGGCCCCTTCGAATCGTCGAAAGGGATTGGGCTGGTTCGCCCAGTCCAAGAACCCCAGCGACCGCGCATATTTATGAAAATGGTGTTTCGTTCGGACGTGATAGTTGATCACGCGATCGACCGGATCGGTTGAGACAGGTTCGGTGGGAACGGCAGAAAACGGTTGTTCAGTATTCATCCCGGCAGTCTAACGAGCCGGGGGAAAGAAAGTAAACGCGGGGTTTCACAAGATCGATCAGCCTGGTGCCGGCGGGCTATTCCTCCTGAATACGGACGAACTCCCGCGCACTTCGCAAATCTCCCTGGGTACAGAGTTTCAGCTCCAGCAGCAGGTGCTCCAGCGCCGCCACCCGGCCCGCCACCTCCGGCAGCACCACATCAATCCGCTCCACCAAGTCCTGCAGGCGGCGGGTCATCCCGGCCTCTCCACTCTTGGTTGCCGTGCCCTTTCTTTTCTGACCGACCGGTCGATTGCGTCCCGACGTCCGTGGCACCTTTCTCTT
>JACCYV010000199.1 GCA_013696305.1 Nitrospira sp. | reverse complement strand
GACGGCATCATTCGCGTCGTGCAACTCGATATTCAGGATCCTAAAGCGGCGGCGGTGCTGGCGGAGTACCCGCAGGTGCGCTGGGCAGAGATCACCCGCCGGGCGATGAAGATCGGGCTGGGATATCTCAAAGGCGGTGGCAAAGATTAAGGGACCTGCTTCTCACCCGGGAGACTGCTGCCTTGCACGGCGCGCGTCGCGCGCTCACTCTGCCCCCCCAATTCGAGATAGCGCCGGAAGGCGTCGACCGACTTTTGCGGCTCGTTCAAGTAGTCGGCATACAGAGCGCCCAGGGAAAAATACACATCCGCATAGGCTGGATTGATGGCTAGCGACTGCTGCATAGCCTGCTCGGCATCGGGATATTGTGCGGTCTTCTCAAGGACGAGCGCGAGCGCATAATGCGAATCCGGATTCTGTGGCGCATGCTGCACGGCCGCGCGCGCCGCCGTCAGGGATTCCTCGAGGTTCGGCAGCACCTCCAATCGAACATAACTCTTCAACACATACGCATCTCCGAATGACGGGTCGTAGGCGATCGCCCGGTTGAGACGTTCCAAGGCCTCCTCTGCCGACTTTTGCTGCTGCAGCAGTGTAAAGGCCTGCTGATATTCAGTACGGGCTGCCTTGGCGCGGTCTGCCTCATTCGCGGGTTCGCTCCCGAGATGGAACAAGCTTTTCTTGCCTTCGACTAATACGACGTCCCCGTCTCCCTCTAATTGAACGAATTGCGGGTGTTGCGCTCCCTTGGTGCCGGCCTCCACCTCCTGCTTCACATGCTCCGCAAGCTCGCTGGCCATGACCCAGCCATTCTGGTTGAGGTCAGCGGCGCCTTTCAGGCCGGCAACCACAGCCTCCGCAAATACGCTCTGCCCGGAAACATGTCCCACCGTTTCCGCTTTCTCGGCGGCCGTCAGGACTTGGACCGCACGCTTTTCCGTGTCATCTTCCGGCGACAAACGGCCCTCCAAAGAGAGCGGCTGCGGTGCGCTCACTTCCCAACCCCGAATGTTGGCATCAAACAGCAGCAGCATATGCTTGGAGGCAGACCGCCGGCTGAACTCTTTTAGGTGATCGAAGGTGACGATTTTGTTTGTATTGGTCAGCTGGGCATCCCAGGGAACTAAATAACCCAGTTCCTTAGATTGGAAATCCTGCGTAATGCCCGCGTGCCCCGCAAAGAAAATCACCACACGATCTTGTCGCCCCACTTTGCGCGGCAAGTAGTCGTTGAGAATTTGCATCAGGCGCTTGAAGCTCGCATCTTTATCCTGAAGTTCGATCACCTCGTCGAAGCCGAGCCCACGCAGCGCTACGGCCACCGCATGCGCACTCTCCGATGCCCCGGGGACTTTCGGCGCCACGAGATAGTTCTCGATCCCAACCACCACGGCCCACGACCTGTAATAGAGCCCTTCCGGCTTTCCTAACTGTGCATGAACGGCTGACAGCCCGCAAAAAATTCCCGCAGCATATAGAGCAAAGAAGAGGGCGGAGGTTCGACATACACGGTGTGAAAAAAGCGAGGACATCGAGCGCGGATCCGGTGAGGTGCAACCAATTCAGCCTACCCTCGTCTTCGTCCGACTGTCAAGAAAGCCGGGCGCTTCGGACCCTGCACCATGCGGCTGCCGCCTCCTTGCCGGTAAGACTTATGACACGGCGCGAAGGGTTGCAGTTCCTTAAGCCCATCCGCATAATGCCACCCACGAGTGAACCGCGCGGGACAGGCTTGCGCGCTCTGGAGGTATGGCACGTATGGACGACAAGATCGATACCCTGGTGAAGGAAAGCCGCGTCATTCAGCCGACCGCCCGGACCAAGGCCGCGGCACATATTCAAGATTATGACCTGGCCTACAAGGCCTCCATTGCCGACCCGGAAGGGTTCTGGAGCACGGTGGCCAAGGAATTGGAATGGTTCTCGCCCTGGAACCGGGTGCTCGAGTGGAACTATCCCTGGGCGAAATGGTTCGTGGGTGCGACCTGCAATATTGCCTATAACTGCCTGGATCGCCACGCGAACACCTGGCGCCGCAACAAAGTCGCGGTGATGTGGGTCGGTGAGAATGACGAAGAACGCATCTTCACGTATGGGGAACTGTTCCGTCAGGTGAATCGCTGCGCCAACGCGCTCAAGGCGCTCGGGCTGCAAAAAGGCGACCGCGTCACCATCTACCTGCCGAAGATTCCCGAACAAGTCATCGCGATGCTGGCTTGTGCCCGCATCGGAGTCATTCACAGCGTGGTGTACTCCGGATTCAGCGCCCCGGCCCTCGCGAGTCGCATTCAAGATGCCGAATCACGGGTCATCATCACCGCCGATGTCGGGTACGATCGCGGGAAAACGATTCACCTCAAAAGAGTCGTCGATGATGCCGTGCGATCCTGTCCCTCCGTAGAAAAAGTCGTGGTGGTGCGACGCGAAGCACCGGGCATCGCCCTCGCTGCACCCAAAGAAATCGATTGGGTTGAGTGGCTGAAAGAACAGAACGTTGTGTGCCCAGCCGAGCCGCTCGATTCCGAAACCCCGCTCTATATCCTTTATACCTCGGGAACGACCGGGAAACCCAAAGGCGTCGTGCATGTCCACGGCGGCTACATGGTCGGCACCTACATCACGACGAAATACGTCTTCGATCTCAAGGAAGAGGACGTCTATTTCTGCGTGGCGGATCCGGGCTGGGTGACGGGGCACAGCTACATCGTCTATGGGCCGCTGTTGAACGGCGCAACGATCCTCATGGCCGAAGGCAAACCCGACTATCCCAATCCAGGACGTTGGTGGGATCTCATCGAACGGTATGGCGTCTCGATTTTTTACACGACCCCGACCGCTATTCGATTGCTGATGAAATACGGAGAAGACTGGCCCAAGAAGTACGATCTCTCCACCTTGCGCATTCTCGGAAGCGTCGGGGAACCTATCAATCCGGAGGCATGGGAGTGGTTTCATCGTGTCACGGGCAGCGACAAGCCCATCATGGACACCTGGTGGCAGACGGAGACCGGCTCTATTCTGATTACTCCCCTGCCCTCGGTACCGCTCAAACCCGGTTCAGCGACGAGGCCGTTCCTCGGCATTGAGGCCGACGTGGTGGATAAGGAAGGTAAAAGCCTGCCCAGCAATGCCGGCGGATTTGCCGTCATCAAGAAACCCTGGCCGTCTATGATGCGGACGATTTACAAAGATCCCGACCGCTACAAGGTCTACTGGAACACCATACCCAATTGCTATACGGCGGGAGACGTCTGCCGAAAAGACCACGACGGCTACATGTGGTTCATGGGCCGGGCGGACGACGTGATCAAGGTGGCCGGTAATCGTATCGGGACCGCCGAAGTTGAAAGCGCGCTCGTGAGTCACGAAGCCGTAGCCGAAGCGGCGGTGATCGGCAAACCGCATCGCACGGCCGGTGAAGCCATCAAGGCCTTTGTCATTTTGAAGCAGGGCCATCAGGACTCCAAGGCACTGGTGCAATCGCTGAAAGATCAGGTCTTGAAGGAGTTGGGGAAAATCGCGGTCCCGCAGGAAATCGACATCGTGTCATCGCTGCCCAAGACGCGTTCTGGCAAGATTATGCGGCGGGTGCTCAAGGCCAAGGAGTTGGGGCAGGACGTGGGCGATATTTCCACCCTGGAAGACTGAGACGATTCGTGTTCAGTCGGTGCGCAATCTTTTTACTGTGTGCATGGAGGCCGGTTATGCAGAGACTAGGAGACCAACAAGGTGTCACGGTGGCAATTGTGATCGGGCTCGTATTACTGGGCGGGGTCTCCTACGCCATTGGGGCGGAAGAGATGAAGAAGCCGGCTGAGCAGGCTGCACCCCCGGCCTCCACCAAGCCGCCTGCGACGAAAAAGGAGTCATCCCAGAAGAAGGCTCCCGAAGAGAAAAATTCCGAAAAGAAGCCGGCCGAAAAGAAAGCCGCAACGAAGGGTCGCGGCCAGAAAACAAAACCCGCTGCCGCCATTCCACCTACAGCCCCGACGCCCATATATACCTCGGCGGAAACGACGGCCAAGGCCCAGGCCTGTTACGGCGAGGCACCAAAGATTGAATCCATGATGCCGGATGAGGGCAAGGCCGGTGACAAGGTGACGATCTCCGGCAGGAACTTCGGCCCGGCCGAGTGCTTGAGATCGCTCTCCTTCGGTCCCGGTTACCCCGCTACCTTCAAATTCGACAGCGAGACCCAAATCACCGCCACTGTTCCTAACGGCAGGCACGCAGGCCTCGCCATGATGACGGTGACCACTGCCTCAGGCGAGGACTCCAAGGTATTCGTGGTGAAGTAAGAAAGGGACGGCTGTGGCCTGTGATCGACCTTCGAAGACACGGCCGGCTGACCGACTCGTCGGCGTGCGCAAACGTGACGCTCGTTATTCCTCGCGTCGCGCACCTCGCGGAACGCGCACGATAAAACTAAGCTCGTTCGATGCGCGCAGTGAAGGACAGTCTGGCTACTCCTTAGAGGAATAGTGAGCGGAAGAGGGAGGAAATCCCACAGATCCACAAGGAGAGCCATTTCATGAGGTTCACACAGTTACTGTTGTGAGATGAGAGACAGTCTTGACCGCAATTGCGATATGGTACCACCTTCATAAGAATGGACGTGTGCGCTTCTGCGCTGCCGATTATGTAGGGCCCTTCTCCATGAAGTCCTTCGTAAATTTTTCCAAGCTGTCAGTCAGGAGAGACCATGATTTCTTTTTGGGGCGGAGTACGAGAGCGTTGCCCCTTCGCTGTATTTCAATTCATCACCTTCGAGCTGAAATTCTTTGGTAATTCTGACGGCTTGGCTGTTTCCACTAAAGAATAGGCGTGTCGTTTTTTTGTCACAGGAAATCCTTTCCGACAAAGTATATACGCCAGGATATACAGCCAGAACTATGCTATCAAACTTCGGAAGGATTCACCTCAAAGCATCTAAATCAGTCCCCGCCTTTTCAGGTAATCCTTATCGATGACCGGAGCTGGTTTGGGCGGGAGGATGCCGCGTTCTTGGAGCAGGCGTTCGACGTACTTTCCGATAAGGTCTGATTCCAGATTCAGCTGGTCGCCGACCTGTTTCAGGCCCAGCGTCGTGATTTTGGCGGTATGGGGAATGATCGACACGGCAAACGAGCGTTCGGTGACGTCGTTGATCGTCAGGCTGATCCCGTCCACCGTGACCGACCCCTTCGCGACGCAAAGGCGCAGAATGTCTTTCGGCGCCTCGACCTCCAGAATCAGCGCATTCCCGTCCTGATGCCGGCTGCGGATGGCGCCGATTCCATCGACATGCCCGGAGACCATGTGGCCGCCGATCCGCTCGTTCAGTTTCATGGCGCGTTCCAGGTTGACGGGCGAGCCGGAGGCGAGGCTGCCGAGCGTCGTGACATGGAGCGTTTCCGGCGAGACATCGACGGAGAGATCGTGATCGGTTCTCGCCGCCACCGTGAGACAGGCACCGTTTACGCTCACACTGGCGCCGATGGTGAGATCTCCCATGATCGTCGAGGCAATGATGGTGAGGCGCGTGCCGGCCAGCCCTTTGTTCAGGATAGAAATCGCGCCCATTTCTTCAATGCTGCCGCTGAACATGGTTCAACTTCCCTTGCGGGTATTCAACAGATACAGACAAAATCCCAACAACCCGATGGCGCCGATAACGGCTATGGCGCGTTGCAAAATCTCGATAAAATCGGTGTCCATCGTTTTACGCTTCCTGGTGAAAAATTGGCGACCCTCTCGGACCAATTGCGGCGGCATTATAACACTACCGTGGACTGGTCCTCATCGTGGTCCAAAAAACGATGGCCGCCAGGAGTTGGAGGCCGGCAATGACGGCAAAGGCGCTCTGGTAACTGGCGTGGGCGATCAGCAGACCAGCCAGCAGTGGGCCGCTGGCGTGGCCGATGTCCATCACCGTGCCCTGCATGCCCATTCCCGCCCCCAGCCGTTTGAACTCGGAACTGTCCGCGACCAGCGCAGCGGAGGACGACGACACCACGGCCTCGCCGAAACCGAATCCGGACGACAGCACCAATAGCACCGCAAACGAACCGACATGGGGCATGCTGATGAAGGTCACGGCGCAAATCAGCAGGCCGATCACAATCAACGGCTGTCGACCCACCCGGTCCGACACGCGTCCCATAACCGGCTTGGAGAAAAATGAGGTCACGGCCTGCACGCTGAACAAGAGGCCGACTTCACCGGGGTTGAGTCCGACAGAAAGACCGTACAGCGGCAGGAACGCCATCAAGGCTCCGTTGGCGATCATCTTCGCGGCATCCGTAGAACTGGTGATCAACACCCGTCGATTGCGGGCGACGGCAAGAAAACCCCTACCCATTTCGGCAAGGACCGGCGCCAGGCCTTTTTCCCGCACCCGCGGAGGGGGCTCATCCAAATGGAGGCTGAAAAAAATCAGGATGGCGATGCAGCCGAACACCCCCGCGGTCACAAACGCGGCGGAAAATCCGGCCGTGTACACCAGCCAGCCACCCAGGAAGGGCCCCAACAACGCACCGGATTGGGTGCAGGCCGTGTAGGTCCCCATCGCCGTCCCGCGTCGTTCTTTATAGAGGTCAGCCACGGTTGCCAGGGCACTCGGCGCGAAGATGGCCGTGGCTAGGCCATGCACAAATCGCAGTCCCGTCAGAACGTTGAGGTCCGAGACGAACGGGTAGATGAAAGGCGGGAGCCCGAACGCCACCACCCCGATCCGCAACAGCAGCTTGCGCCCGTAGATATCGGAGAGAGCTCCCGAAGGTAATTTCAACAGCACGCCGGTGATCGTCGAGACGGACACGATCAACCCGATGCGTTCCGGCCCCGCGCCCAACGATTCGGCGAAGAGGGCCAGCACCGGCATGCGCACGAGGTTGTAACTGATGAAACAAAACACCCCCAGGGCGCAGAGATAGAAAAAGCTACGAGCGGTGGTCATGCACGTCTCATTAGGGGGTGTAAGAAGGTGACCGGGTAGGATTGTGCAAGTTCACGAGCGCTGCTTTCAAGAAGGCTACCTCCTCGTCCGGCAGTGCAGGCGGATCCGTCGCTTCAAACAGGACTCGCTCGGGATGCTCTCGCATGGCCCCGCCCAAGAGGCGAGCGGCGTCGAACGCCTTGAGCAACTGCCGGTTCATCACGTTACCGATCAGCGGATGAAGCAAAGACAGGAGACCCGACAAAACTCGATTGTCGAGTCGCAGATAAGCGACCAGCGTGCTGTCGATCGATTCGATACCGCGGCTGTCCATGACTGGATGAAGTCTGAGCAACACCACGGCCTGGCCGGTTACCTTCGGCAGCAGCCTGCCATCGTGGCTGCCGTGCGCATAATACAACCGCGTCGTGCGATCCTGAAACACCGGATGAATGATCCCCTCGGTGCCCTCGCCGTCGGTGGCCCAAAACTCCTGCTGCCCTCGCTGCTCAGCCTTATACAGGCCCAGGTCGAGGCGGTTCACCAGGGCAGCGGTCATGACCGGGTGATCCAGGAGATACAAAAATATCTGCTCCGGCAACGGGGTGCGCATCGGTCCGATTTTCGTGGCCGTCGTGTAGTGACCGATGATCGGCCGGAACCGGCAGGACCAGGCGGACTCCACCTGATCCAAGGGAAAAGAGACGCCGGCATGTTGGGACGCGAGAGCGCAACGATCGGATTCGGCTCGCCCGTCAGATACCGGCATAGCCAGTTGGACCGTCATGACCAGTGCGATCACACTGGTTCGTCGCACAGCCCACCGGAGCCTGTTCATGAAGGCTGCTGTGGCACGGAGAGGGTGAGGTGAACGGAATAGAGTTGCCCGGAATCTTGCCGGAGACGTGCCTGCCGCAACAGGGTTTCATTCTGGGGGGTGAGGGTGCCCTCGAACGACGCCTGACCATTCGTGGTCACTACGATCGGCTTCGACAGATCGACAAGGTCTTCATTTAGAAACAGCGTGTATCGCCGAACCCGGTCGGTGCGCACCTCGATGCGATTGGGACCAGTGACTTGGGCGATCAACCTGGCATAACTGCGTTGCCGGATGCTGTCGTCGCGCTTGTCGATCAAATCTTCCGAGAAGGACGCGATCTGATCCGTCGCATCGATCCGCACCCACCCGAACAGCAGCAAATGGCTGGCGTCGCGCACCACGGTCAGCGCCTTCGGAGCAGGGGTCCGGCGCTGCGTGTCGAACCACTTCACCAGGTCGGGCAGCTCCTCGCGCGGGAAAAAGTGACCGCCCGCCACCGCATGCGTCCGATCGTGTTCGCGGTAGATGAATGGATAATGGAGGTTTTTGAGTTCACCCGCCAGCTTGCGACTTAGCTCAACAGGCATCACTTGATCCTGCGACCCGTGAATAATGTAGACCGGCGTCGCACGGAGATTCTCCAGAAAGGGAAACAACACGTCGTCGATTCCGCTTGCCATCGGCGCGAGCCCGGCGAATAGCAGCGCATGATGCATTCCAATCAGCCAGGCGCCGATGCCGCCATTGGACATGCCACTGAGAAAGATCCGGTTGGGGTCGATCCGATACCGCTCCTGCACGGCCTGCACCGTGGCTAACACGAGATCTTCGGCGCGTCTGGTAAACCAGGCGCCGGCGGGATAGGTCGGACAGGCAAGAATGTATCCTTCACCCAACCGCGTCTTCCATCGATCCAAATAGGCTTCACCGGTGAACCCGGCGCCATGCAAACACACGACGAGCGCATACTCTCGGATCGGTTCATATGTGTGCGGAACGGAGAGACTGTATCGATAGGTGCGGTCCCGCACCATAACCTGTTCATCGGGCAACAGGCCCACCGGCTGAAGGCCGCGAGGCCGCCCCTTTCGCAAGACATCTTGAATGGTCTGCACAGTCGCGTCGGGTCGCAACAGAATCGTCTCGAGCAACGTGGATGCCTGATCGCCATCCTCAGTCGTGATGTACTGCCACACCTGCGCGTTAAGGTCCGGCGCAGAGTCTTCCTCCGAGGCTTGAATGGTCGAAGTCGAGAAACACAGGATGCTGGAGAGGATGAGCAGGAATACAGCCGGGTGATCAAGTCGGAACACGAGCCGGGAGAGAAGTCGCACGACGCTCCTAATGGGTCGAGAAGTCCGCCTGGATCAGCATATCACGCCCCACTGACTCGATGCGCAGATTCTTCAGCGGCACGGCATCCTGGAGGCGGCGCGGCAATCGTCCGCCGAATAACCCCTTCGCGTCCTGCCCTCCGAGAAGGAGCGGCGCCACGTAACACATGAGCCGCTGAGCGAGTTGTCCGCGAAGCACCGCTGCGTTGATCTCGCTTCCACCTTCGACCAGCAAGGTGGTCACGCCTAATTGTCCGAGCCTGGTCCACAATGTGGGCAAGCTGACATGATCGCCGAGCTTGGGCAGGACCAACACATCGATGCCTTTCCCCTTTAGCAACCCGATCTTGCGAGTCGAGGCTGCGGCCGTCGTGGCGATCAGGGTATGTGCGGCTTGCTGATGTTCAAGGACTGCGGCCTTGAGAGGAATGCGTAACCGGCTGTCGACCACGATGCGTAGCGGCTGCCGCAGGACAACCCGGAGCGGGTCGGAAGAGTTCCTGGCGGTCAGCGTGGGATTGTCGCGCAACACCGTGCCGATGCCGACCAGGATCGCGTCCACGCCGGCGCGCAATTGATGGGCCTGTGCCCGAGCCGCCTCATCGGTGATCCATTGGGACTCGCCGCTCGCAGTGGCGATCTTTCCATCCAGCGTCATTCCGGCTTTCAGGATGGTAAAGGGCCGGCCGGTCTGCACCCAATGGACATAGGCTTCATTGAGCTGCCTGGCCTCGGCCTCGCCGCAACCGACCTCGACCTTCATGTCCGCTCGCTTCAATTGCGCAAGCCCGCTGCCCTTCACCTGCGGATTGGGATCGACCATCGCCACGACGACGCGGCGGACTCCGGCCTTGACGATGAGCGGTACACAGGGCGGGGTGCGTTTTTTGAGATGGCTACAGGGTTCGAGGGTGACGTAGAGGGTGCCGCCCTTGGCACGCGAGCCGGCTTGGCTCAGGGCAATCACTTCGGCATGCGGTCCGCCGGCCTTGCGGTGGGAACCCTGACCGACAATCTGACCACGGGTGACGACGACTGCGCCGACCATGGGATTGGGACTGGTAAATCCCCGGCCCTTTTCCGCGAGGCGGAAAGCCAGGGTCATGTACCGCAGATCGCGTGCGGACGACTTCACCGTTTCGTACGCTTAGGGAGGCCTGTGACGCGTGTGCTGCCAGGTCCCCTCTTCACTGACGCACGGGTCGCGGCCTTCTTGGCGGGTTTAGGTTTCGTCAACTTAGTTCTGTTCGGCTTGGCTTTCTTCGGCTTGGCTTTTTCCGCCTCGGCCTCGGCCAAAGCCGCCTGCGCCGCAGCCAATCGCGCGATCCCAACCCGATAGGGCGAGCAGCTCACATAGTCGAGGCCAAGTTGATGACAGAATTCAACCGAGCTGGGGTCTCCTCCATGCTCACCGCAGATACCTAGTTTGATCGTGGGACGGGTCTTGCGTCCGCCGGCGATGGCCGTGCGCATGAGCGACCCGACTCCCTCCCGGTCGAGCACCGCAAAAGGATCGGTTTCGAGGATATTGGCGGTCTTATAGAAGTCGATGAATTTTGCGGCATCGTCGCGGGAGAACCCGAAGGTCGTTTGCGTCAGATCGTTCGTCCCGAAGGAGAAGAATTCGGCTTCCTCCGCGATGCGATCCGCGGTCACGGCGGCGCGTGGGAGTTCGATCATGGTGCCGACGAGGTACGAGAGTTTCACGTTGTACCGTTTCATCGTGTCCGCCGCGACTTCGTGGACCAGATCCTTCTGGGCCTTCATCTCCGAGACCATCCCGACCAGGGGAATCATAATCTCGGGGACGATCTTCGTGCCCTCTTTCGCCAGCTCACAGGCCGCTTCGATGATGGCGCGGGCCTGCATGCGGGTGATTTCCGGCATGGTAATGCCAAGACGGCAACCGCGCAGACCGAGCATGGGATTAAACTCGTGGAGCTCTTCCACACGAGCGAGCAGCCGCTTCTTTTCTTCGAGCACCGGCGGGGCGCCGCTTGTGAGTTCAAGCTGGGCAATTTCCACCATGAGATCTTCGCGCTTCGGCAGGAATTCGTGCAACGGCGGATCGAGCAGCCGGATGGTGACCGGATAGCCTTTCATCTCGCGATAGAGGCCGATGAAATCCTGCTTCTGCAGCGGCAGTAGTTGATCGAGATACTTTTCCCGCTCTTCGCGTTTCCGGGCCAGAATCATCTTCTGCATGATGTGGATACGATCTTCCGCGAAGAACATATGTTCCGTCCGGCAGAGTCCGATCCCTTCGGCGCCGAAACTTCTCGCGATACGGGCTTGCTCCGGCACGTCGGCATTTGCCCGGACTTTCAAACGGCGCACCCCGTCGGCCCACTTCAGGACCGACTCGAACAATTGATACTTTTCGGACGTCGTGGCGTCCATTTTCCCCTGCAGCACCTGGATGACTTCGGATTCCACCACGGGAATGTCGCCACCATACACATTGCCCGTCGAGCCGTTGACCGACAAATAATCACCTTCCCGGAAAGTCTGGGTCCCGATCCGCACAGTCTGATTATCCAGCACCTCGATGGCATCACATCCCGCCACGCACACTTTGCCCATCTGCCGCGCCACCACGGCCGCGTGCGACGTCATACCGCCTCGCGCGGTCAGAAATCCCAATGCGGCATTCATGCCGTGAATATCATCAGGACTCGTCTCCTGGCGCACAAGCACCACGCGGGTCCCCGCAGCCTTCATCTCCACCGCACGATCCGCGGTCAAGGCGATTTTGCCTGCAGCGGCTCCAGGACCGGCCGGCAAACCTTTGCCGAGCGGGGTACAGCGCGATTCTTCCTTGGCGTCAAAAATAGGATAGAGGTACTGCGAGAGCTGGTCAGGCCCAATGCGCTGGAGCGCCTCTTTTTTGGTGATCAAACCTTCCTTCACCATATCCACCGCAATCCGGACGGCTGCCACGCCGGTGCGTTTTCCAACCCGGGTTTGCAGCATGTACAGTTTGCCCTCCTGGATGGTGAATTCCAGATCGAGCATGTCGCGGTAATGGCGCTCGAGTTTTTTGTAGGTCGCTTCGAGATCCCTGTACGCCTGCGGCATGTATTTCTCGAGCTCACGGACCGGAAGCGGTGTGCGGATGCCCGCCACGACGTCCTCGCCCTGCGCGTTCGTCAAACATTCGCCAAAGAAGTTCCGCTGGCCGGTGGCCGGATCGCGCGTAAATGCCACACCGGTCCCGCTGGTTTCCCCCATGTTGCCGAACACCATGGCCACGACGTTCACGGCCGTTCCCCAGGTTTCGGGAATATCGTAGAGCCGCCGGTACGTCACGGCACGCGCGCCATACCAGGAGGAAAACACGGCATTGATCGCCATGCGCAATTGTTCGAGAGGATCGTCGGGAAAGTCCCGTTTGGTTTCCTCTTTCACGAGCTCCTTGAAGCGGACGACGAGCTCCTTGAGCGCCTTGGCATCGAGATGCGTGTCCTCCGTCACCCCGAGGTCCCGCTTCTTGTGCTTGAGGATATCCTCGAAATGCTCCCGATTGACTCCCATCACGATGCTGCCGAACATGCCGATGAAGCGACGGTAGCTGTCCTGCGCAAACCGTTCATTCTTGGTCTTGAGAGTGAGCCCGTGCACGCTCTTCATGGTCAAGCCCACGTTCAGAACCGTGTCCATCATGCCGGGCATGGAAGCACGGGCGCCGGAACGAACCGATACCAGCAAAGGATTATCCGGATCGCCGAAGCCGGCCTTCATCGACCGTTCGACCCGTTTGAGCGCCTTCAGCGACTCGTCCATCATGCCGGGCGGATAGGCCTTGCCGCGTTGGTAGTATTCGACGCAGGCTTCGGTCGAGATCGTAAAACCCGGAGGAACCGACACTTTCAGGTTCGTCATCTCGGCCAGGCCGGCGCCTTTACCGCCGAGGAGTTCTTTCATATTGCCGGTGCCTTCCGCCTTGCCATCCCCGAAATAATAGACGTATTTCTTGGCCACGCGACGCTCTCCTTCTGCTATGAGGTCAATGAGTCGGGACCGAATGCCGGGCGGCGGCTTCCAATTGCATGCGATAGCGGTTTACGACGTGCCTGGTGACTCGAATGCCGCATGTGATAATCCCCACCACGAACGCGCCGACCGCAAACAGCCGGTAGTCCACCAACGGTCCATAATCGAAATAGAACTGCCCGTCTGCACCCTGCTTGATCTCAGTGTCTTTCTGAAACGTATGGGTCTTTCCGGTCTCATCGGAGAGGTTGAGCCACTCCGAACAGAATTGCACCGGGTTGTCCGCGCCCGGAATGTGCCGGTAGGCCAGCCGCAAGCAGATGTCTTGTTTGGAATCATATCTATCCGGTGTCCGCACCAGCCGTTCGAAGTTGACGCCGGTCACCCAGATGCCGAAGAGGAACACCGCGTTGCACACCACCATCATGACGACGCTGATGCCGGCCGCAAACCGCCGGACTTTTTTTGCCCTTAGCTCGGCCTCGGCATTCGCTTCGGGCTGATCAGGGTAGCGCTCTGCAGTGAAGTCCAACGGTTCACCATTCGCTAGGTCCCTTGTACCATAATCTGGGAGAAATCAGCGAACGACATGAACAAATCATCGACTCCTTTCAGCAGCGACAGTCGGTTCCCACGCACTGCGGGATCGTCGGCATTGACCATGACGGCGTTGAAAAAGTCGTCGATCGGGCCCTTCATTCGAACCAGCACCTCGAGCGCCTGCCCATAGTTCCTCCCGGCCATCGCGGCGGAGTACTCTTCCTGACTCGTCCGAACCACCTGATGCAATGCGGACTCGGCGGCCTCCCGGAACAAAGCGGCCTCGACCGGCTTGCGATCCCACTGTTCTTTCTCAGTGAGGCGATGCGCGCGTTTGAACCCCACGATCAATGGATCAAACTCGGCCCTGGCGGTGATCTGCTGTAGCGACTTCATCTTGTCGAAAAGATCCACGATGTCGACGGCCTGGCGATCCGCCGACTTCAACACTGCCTCCATGACATCGTCGCGCAGCTGCTGCGCGCTCTTTCCGTAGAAACGCACTCGCTCGAAGAGGAAGCCGATGACATCCGGCGGCGCGCCCTTGTCGGTATGTGGCGCAGCCATGACGTTTTGTCCATTCAGCACTTCCTGCGCCTGCCGCACCGCCTGAGCGAGGTTGAGCCGCAGCTTGCCCTCAATCAGGATTCGCACGATGGCTGTCGCATGGCGACGGAGGGCAAAGGGATCTTCAGACCCGCTCGGGACCAGGCCGACGAGAAAAAATGCGGCGATGCTGTCCAACCGATCGGCCAGCGACAGGGCTTTTCCGGCCAGCGATCCTGGCAACTCCCCTTCCATCGCACGGGGCATGTACTGTTCGCGAATCGCCGCGCTGACAACCGGTGACTCGCCGTCATGCTTGGCATACTCCCCGCCCATGATGCCTTGCAAGGCCGGAAACTCCCCAACAATCCCGGTGAGCAGGTCGGCTTTGCTGAGTTCCGCTGCACGCCGGCAATCCTGAACCAGTTGCTCATCACCGACTTGCTCCGCCACATACGCTGCCATTGCGATCACGCGCTGTGTTTTTTGGTTGAGGCTGCCGAGCTTCTGATGAAACGTCACTGCCTGTTGCTTTGCCACTCGATCGGCCAGCGGCATCTTGCGATCTTCATCGAAGAAGAACTTCGCATCGGCCAAACGCGCGGCCAGCACCCGCTCGTTGCCTTCGCGGATCAATTGCATATTCGACAGCTTCATGTTGGTGACGGCTAGAAAATTCGGCAGCAGCGCCCCCTTCTGGTCGACCAATGAGAAGTAGCCTTGATGCTCCTTCATAGAGGTCATCAAGATATCTTTGGGAAGCGCGAGATAGTATGGCTTGAACGAACCGAGGATCGTATGGGGATACTCGACCATATAAACGGCCTGCTCAAGCAAGTCATCGTCTTGGTGTAGATGGCCACGAGCAGACTTGGCCAGCGACGCAAGCTGATCGAGGATCATCGCGCGCCGCCGTTCCTGATCCACAATCACGCCATGGCGCTCAGTTTCTTTCAGATACTGCGCGCTCGACTTCGCCACGAAACCTTTCGCACCGGCAGTCTTCGCCCCCAATACCCGATGACCCTGACTGGCATTGCCGGACTTGATTGTGGCGAACTGAATCGGAAGTACCTTACCCCCACATAACGCCACCAGCCAGCGCACCGGTCTCGCAAAGCGAACGCCGGTATGGTTCCAATGCATCGCTTTGGGAAAGGACAATTTGGCGAGGAGCTGCGGAAGGGCCTGAGTGAGTACCGTGGTGACCGCCTGCCCTTTCTCCTCCTTCACCGCGAAGAGATATTCGCCCTTTGGAGTCTGCCGCACTTGCAATTGGTCAACCCCAATGCCCTGACCTGCGGCAAAGCCGATGGCGGCCTTCGTGGGTTGTCCGGCTTGATCGAAAGCCACAGCCTTCGACGGTCCCATCGCCTCTTTCACGGCGGAAGCTTGCTGCCGCGCGAGCTGCTCAACCAAGAGCACCAACCGTCGCGGAGTGCCCATCGTACGGACGGAGCCGTAGGTGAGACGGACCTCCTTCAGCAGAGTCTCAGTCGCTTGTTGCAAGGTGCGCAGGATCGGGCCGACGAATTGATAGGGCAGTTCCTCGGTACCGATTTCGAGAAGCACTTCCGTGGTGGCCGAAGGCTTGGGGCGTGCAAGTTTTCTTGTCGGAGGTTTCTTCGATGACATGGTGACGTGCAGCTTGCGGTCTATTTCGTCATAACGGGTGAATGGATTGCGCCGCCCTTGGTCGTCCGAACAGGCTCTTTGATGAGCGGGTGCCCCATGGCCTCGCGATCGGCGAGATACGATTCCGCGCAGCGACGAGCCAGCGCCCGCACCTTGCCGATGTACGAGGTCCGTTCGGTCACGCTGATCGCTCCCCGCGCATCGAGCACATTGAACATGTGCGAGGTCTTGATGCAGTAATCGTACGCCGGCAACGTCCGCTTCTTGTCCAGCAGCCGTTTGCACTCTCCCTCAAAGGCCTGGAAGGTGGCCGTGAGCATGGACACATCCCCTTCCTCGAAGTTATAGCGCGAGAACTCGACCTCGCTGCGGTGGTGGACATCTCCGTAGGTGACGCCGTCGGTCCACGTCAGGTCATACACATTATCGACCTGCTGGAGATACATCGCGATGCGCTCCGTCCCATACGTGATTTCGCCGGTAATGGGATTGAGCGGAATGCCGCCGATCTCCTGAAAATAGGTGAACTGGGTAATCTCCATGCCGTCGAGCCGAACTTCCCAGCCCAGCCCCCAGGCGCCGAGCGTCGGGGATTCCCAATCGTCCTGAACGAATCGAATGTCGTGCTTCTTCGGGTCGATCCCCAGCTGTTTGAGGCTCTCGAGGTAAAGAGACTGAATATTGTCTGGCGCCGGTTTGAGCACCACCTGATATTGGTAGTAGTGCTGCATGCGGTTGGGGTTCTCGCCGTACCGACCGTCGGTGGGTCGGCGGCAGGCTTGTGGATAGGCCGTGCGCCAGGGCTCAGGACCCAGTGAGCGAAGGAATGTCGCCGGGTGAAAGGTCCCGGCACCCATTTCCAAATCGTACGGCTGATGGATGACACAACCACGGTCGGCCCAAAATCGATGCAGGGTCAAAATGAGGTCTTGGAAATTCACCGAATGTCCAGATCTAGCAGCAGGCTGCTGATGAAGGCTGATGAAAAAGTAGGCTGAAGCTAGCAAGAACGGTTACGGGGTGTCAAGGAACAGGCCGTCCGATTTCAATGAGTTGCAGTCACGATCTCAGCACACACAGTCGATTCAATACCGGCGCATCCAATTCGAGACGCTTGAATCGCAACCGGCATTGGTCTATTCTCTGACTTCTTGAGCAACTCACTAGACAAATGTGTTCCGCGCTATGAAGTTCTCCAAAAAAAGCGAATACGGTCTGCGGGCGTTGCTCGAACTCTGTGAGACCTATGGAGGGCGCGTCCTCCAGCGCCATGAGATTGCGGCCCGCCAGAACATTCCAGTGGAGTTCCTTGAACAAATCCTGCTCGCCTTGAAACGCGCCGGACTATTGGCCAGCCGCCGTGGTATCCGTGGCGGTTATACACTCATCAAATCCCCGGAAGAAATCACGCTCGGACAAGTCATCCGTATTTTGGACGGGCCGCTGGCCCCGATCAGCTGTGTCAGCAAGACCGCCTACCAAAAGTGTTCAGACTGTCCCTATGCCACCAAGGTTTCCTGCCCGCTGCAAGAGGCTATGGGAGTAGTGCGCGATGCCATTGCCAACATTCTTGATCATTACACCTTGAGCCGATTCGCCCTTTCCAAACAGGCGGAAGGATCCTATGCCCATCATGACCGGTCATAAACTCGCGACCCTGAGCCTGGCGTTCGTCGCCTGGCTTTTCGCACTCTCGTTCACGCCTCTGCAGGCAGCCGAGACCCGCGAACTCATTCTTGCGGCCTACAGCGTGCCGAAAGAAGCCTACGAACGGCATATCATTCCTGCCTTCCAACGACATTGGAAACAGAAGACCGGTCAGGACATGCGGGTGCGCAGTTCCTATGGCGCTTCCGGCGCCCAGGCCCGGGCCATCATCGGAGGATTCGACGCGGACGTCGCCGTGCTGTCATTGGAGGGAGATGTCGACCAAATTTCCAAGGCCGGTTTGGTTTCCCATGACTGGAGAAAAGCTCCGCATGGAGGCATGATCTCCGCCTCGGTCGTGGCCCTCGGAGTCCGCAAGGGCAATCCCAAAGGCATCAAGGGCTGGGAGGATGCGGCGCGCCCGGGCGTGGAGGTACTCTATCCCAATCCTAAAACTTCAGGCGGCGCGATGTGGGATGTGATTGCGATTTATGGAGCCGGGTTGAAGCTGGCTGAGCAGCGTGCAATGGGAAAATCCGTCACGCCGGACACAGTCGACATGCAAGCAACCGACTTGCTCGCGCGCATCCAGCGCAACGTCAAGGTGATGGACAAGAGCGGGCGGGAATCGGTGACGACGTTCGAGCGCGGCGTCGGCGACGTGATCGTGACGTATGAAAACGAATTGCTGCCGCGCGTGAAAAGTCAACGGCCATACGAAATCATCATACCGGAGGAAACGGTCTGGATCGAAAATCCAGCCGCCGTCGTCGACACCTACGCCGATCGCCACAACGTCAGAGACCTGGCCGATGCCTTCGTCGCCTTTCTCCATGGTTCGGAGGCGCAGGCCGCCTTTCTCGAATTGGGCTTTCGCCCCTTAGATCGAGGCGCAAGCGCCTCGGCACCGGCGACGCGCCCCCAGCCTGCTCGACTCTTTACGATCGCAGATCTGGGCGGGTGGGAGCAGGTGAGCGCCAAACTGTTCGGCGCGCAGGGCCTCTGGACCAGGGTCGTTGAAGACCTAGCAAAGAAACGATAGCAGGTAACGGAAGACCTTTGGGCATACAAAAAGGACCGAAGCGTACCCTTGCGGTACGTTGAGGACCTGAGCGATGCGAGAACGCCGTTGGCGGACGTTTTCAGCATCCTGTTAATCGGAGCGAGCGCGTGACCTCTCACATGTTACTGAGTTTGGCACTACGATCCGCCGCCGTGGGTTATGTGCTGGTGCTGATTTTTCTCCCGCTCGCAGCGCTGGCCCAGCAATCGATTGCGGCCGGATTAGACCGATTCCTGCAAGACCTCTCGGCGCCGCAAGCTGCGGCAGCCCTCTGGCTCACCGTGGAAACCGCGGCCATCGCAACCGCGATCAATGCGGTGTTCGGCACACTCTCCGCCCTTGTGCTGGTGCGGTATGAATTCCCGGGACGGTGGCTCTTGAACGCATTGGTCGATCTGCCATTCGCCATTCCCACCCTCGTGGCCGGGTTGATGATCGCCGCGATCTACGGACCGACCAGCCTCCTGGGCACCTGGCTCCAACGTGGCGGCATGGCAGTGCTGTACAACCAGCCCGGCATCGTTCTGGCCATGCTGTTTGTCACGATGCCGTTTACGATCCGTTCGCTGCAGCCGGTCCTGATGGGCTTGGAAGGCGATCAGGAGGAAGCGGCGATCACGTTAGGCGCCGGTCCCTGGACAACATTTTGGAAGGTAACGGTGCCGGCGGTGCTGCCCGGTCTCTTGACCGGAGTATTCCTGACTTTCGTGCGGGCACTCGGCGAATTCGGTTCGATCGTGATCGTGGCGGGTAATATCCCCATGAAGACACAGGTGGCGTCGGTCTACGTCTATGGGGAAATCGAAAGTTACAACCCCCAAGCCGCCACATCGGTTTCGGTCTTGATCCTGCTCATCTCTCTACTGGTCCTGCTGCTGTTGGAACGGTTGACCCGGCGGCCGGGTGAGCGGTTACCCCGGCTGTTGCAATGGACGAGTCGAAGAGACGAGCGTGAAAATCGTTCAACTGTGCCGACGATGGGGACGTGAAGATCGGGATCGGTTTTCCGGAAAAGTCATAAGTTGATCGGAGTATGGGCATGCGGCGGGTCTTGATCGGAATCGTCTGGGTGTACTTTCTGGTGCTGCTGATCGGCCCCATTCTGTACCTGGCAAACCAGAGTTTCAGCCAGGGCATAGAAGCCTTCTGGACGGAAGTCACGCGATCGGAGGCCCTGCACGGATTTGCGCTCACAGCCGAAATTACCCTGATCGTGCTGGTCCTGAACATCGTGTTCGGCACCCTGACGGCAATAGTCTTGGTGCGTCAACAATTTTGGGGGCGAAGCCTTATCAGCGGTGTGATCGATCTTCCCTTCGCCGTCTCCCCCGTTATTGCGGGGTTCATGCTGATTCTCCTCTTCGGCCCGGAGACGTTGCTCGGGACCTTTTTCGGCCAGGCGGGAGTCAAAATTCTGTTTGCCCTGCCTGCCATGATCCTCGCGACCTTGTTCGTCACATTTCCCTTTATGGTGCGCGAGTTGACTCCACTGCTGCAGACGTTAGGGACGGATGAAGAGGAAGCGGCGCGCACCTTGGGAGCCGGCGAGTGGCAGGTGTTTTGGAAGGTGACGCTGCCTGCCATCCGATGGGGATTGGTGTACGGCGCGACCCTTACCTTGGCCCGGGCAATCGGTGAATTTGGAGCAGTGCTGGTGGTCTCCGGCAACATTCTGTTGCTGACGCAGACCGCGACCTTGCACATCTATCAAAGCTATGTCGACTTCAACTATGTGGCGGCGAATGCCGTCGCCCTGACCTTGCTTGCAGTCTCCTTCGCGATTCTCATCGTCCTCGAGATTGCCAAGGCCCGATCCGAAACGATCGTGGCACAAGCCGGAGCGCATTAAACCAGTGAAGATCGAAGTACGCGGGCTTACGAAGAAGTTCGGATCCGGAACGGCGGTGGGTGACGTCTCGTTCGGCGTCCATGAAGGAGAACTGCTGGGTCTTCTGGGACCAAGCGGCAGCGGCAAAACGACGGTCCTGCGATTGATCGCCGGCTTGGAAATCCCCACCACCGGCGAGATTTTTATTGACGGTAAGCGGGTCAATGAGCTCACCGTGCAAGAACGCAATATCGGCTTCGTCTTCCAACATTACGCGCTGTTCAAACATCTGACGGTGTTCGATAATATTGTTTTCGGGCTGAAGGTCAAGAAATGGAGCCGGCCGGACAGTGCCCAGCGCGTCGAAGAGTTGCTGGCGCTCATGAGTCTGGAAGGTTTGGGCGGGCGCTACCCCCATCAATTATCCGGCGGGCAACGGCAACGTGTCGCCATTGCGCGCGCCCTCGCGTCTCGTCCCAGCGTCTTATTGATGGATGAACCCTTCGGCGCCGTGGATGCGAAGGTCCGGCAGGAATTGCGGGAATGGTTGATCCGCCTGCATACGGACTTGAACGTCACCAGCTTATTCGTGACCCACGATCAAGAAGAGGCCATGGAAGTCTCCGGCCGCATCATCGTGTTTTCCAAAGGCAGGTTGGAGCAGGCCGGGACTCCGGCGGACGTGTACGAAGAGCCGGCCACCGAATTCGTGGCCCGGTTCATCGGCTCGATGAATATCGTGGAAGGGATCGTCATACGCGAACAAGTGCAGGTCGGTACGCTGGAATTTCCCGCGCCCGGCATTGCAGACGGCAAGAAGTTGCAAGTGGGTTTTCGTCCCTACTATCTCAAGGTGGCGGAAGACCCGACCAGGTACCGGCAGCGCGCCAAACTACGCCACATATATTTTCTCGGCGTCGCCTATCGGTTGGAGATTGAAACTTCAGATGGTCTCCTCCTGCGCTCTCGCATGAACAAGGAAGAGTTTCGCGGTTATCGGTTTATTGTGGGACAGTCCGTGTCCTTCGCCATCACCCATTTTCGCATCCTTCCGCAAGAGGGCATGGCCCCACCGCAGGGAACAACGGCAAGCAGCCCGTTGACCGGTCCCTTGACGCCGTAAGCGTACGCAGCCGCCCACCATGGCCTGTTAAGAACCAACTCCTGCACAGGCTCTGTGTGGACTGGACGCACTCCGATCCGGATCGAGATATTTGGCAATGCGGATGGTGCAGTTACCCATGATCACATATCCTAACGTCTCCTCTCGCACGTGTTTGCGCGAGTAACTGCACACACGTTCGTCACGAGTCCGGCGTATAGGAAAGGCAGCGCACCGTCAAAGAATCCTCAGCTCATCATGACTCTTCTCCTCAAACAATCCCGGATTGCCCTGGCAAGCTCTTGTATGTGAAACGCCTTGAGTTGCTAGAGATGGCAGTTCGAGAGCGAGAGCCAGGTTTCCTATGGGATTCAGGAGATTCGAATCGTTCTATGGTTTCTTTTTTCATGCAAGTAGGCGGCGCGCAGTGTTCCTCCAACCGCATTGACCGTCTTCATATCATCCTCATAGGCTGGATAGATTTTCACGGCCACGTCCTTATGCTTTTTAATATACTCAATCGCCACATCGAGCAGGCGCACTTCTTCGATCGTGAATTCAAGTTTCATGGGTATTCCTCCTGTATCACCTGACCCTGGTTTGGCACGGGCGATCTCCGGACAATTCTATTGTGTCATCGTCGGCGAGGCAAGGCGGTCTGTATCGGAACCATTACGTCTGCGCCACACCCAGATTCAGTAGGCTGCTTCACAACCCCACGGTATTCCATAGTAGTCGGCCCTTGCGAAGCTACCGCTAATACGCCTGCCCGCACATTTCACTGGGACATGAATAACGGACGATCTGATCCCCGATGCCGAGAATTCTGTCCAACCATTACTCTTAAAGTGATTTCCGAGCCTGGATTATATAAGATGGCCACTTGACCCTGGCACATTCATTCAGAGCGATATTCGCATTCGTTCAGGCGCATCGAATCATGAGCAATCATCCATACGGAACGGGATGGGGAGGGACAATCTACCAAGGAAGGGGACGGGATCATGGACAGTCATAAAATGCAGTGGAAAAAGGACTATTTCAGTGATCTTGACTTGGCAAATCGCAAGTTTAAACGTCTTGCATGGGCGTCCGCACTGTTGTTTCTCGGAGTCATGGGTGTGCTGATCGTTCAGATCGCAAGCGTCATGAAGTAGCCCTCGGTCGTTCATCCCTCATTTTTCCCTTCTCTGCTGAACCGCTTACCGGACCCAAAATCCTGGTGCGTGCTTCCTCCCGACGCATTTCACCACCCCTTACGGATCTCTTATAAGAGAGGTCGAAGCCATGAAGCTTTAGCGCCAGTCGACTGCGCCGAAGCCGCTTTTCCCAAGCAAAACATACATGAGACTGAGGGTCCCGACAGTCTGATTTCTGTACTCGATCTGGGGATAACTCGCATCCCGGTGTGAAATCGCGTATCGCAGAGCGACTCCATGGCGGTCGATGAGCCGCACCGTGAATGAGGCGTCCCCTCGCATGATGTTTTCCCTTCCCTCCGGCTCGGGAGAGAGTATGCCGGTGACATAGTATTCGCGCCCGGTAAAATCAAGCATCGCCCGTTCGCCAAAGATAAGCCGGAGCGCCAGCAGCGCCTGCGGGCTGACGCCATAATGGTAATCCCGATCGCCCGTGCGCTGGATGCTGCCGGCTGCGCCATAGCCGACTCCACTGAGTGCGGTTCCCTGAAGCGCCACGTCCTGCGACAGCCATGTCTGCCAGGTTGTCCCGAGTGACAGCGCGGTGGTGGAAACACGAAAGACCTGAGGCGAAATGTAATCATAGCTCCCATACAGCCCCCAGATTCCGCGCGTGGAATCAGTAGGCGCATAGGCCGATCCGATCAGAAGCCCGCGGGTATCGAGACTCTCTAAGGTGTTCGCCGTCACGGCGGTGAGATGGAAGTCAAAGTAGTCGAAGGGCCGCGCATACGTATAGCCGGGCTTGCCCGGAAGCCCGTAGGTGAAGGTGAAGTCCCCGATCGCTCCTCGTGGTTTGACGGTCGAGGACACATTGTTGCTGCTTGCGGTCAGCGTCCCGCCGACTTGGAGACGCATAAATGTGGCCGGCTTGTGGCTGGGGTAGACCGCGTCAAAGCGATTGCCGAAGACGAGGCGGTTAAACGCTGTGGGAGGCGAGATGACCCCCGCCGCGAGCTCACGCAGGAAACCCGGTTTGCCTTCGTCATCACTTTCCAGTAACAAGTTGGCCATTCGGAAGAGCGGCTCGCCCAGGAACGTCCCCCCAAATGTGGTCGTAATCTGGTCATTGATGGACGGCGCCGTTTTCTCTCCTCCAAGTTCCCAGAGGAGGCTGCCTGCGCCTGTATAAGCCAGCGATTCCCAGAAGTTGAGTCCTGCTGATCGAGCCAAGCTAAAGTACACTGTGCCGCCATAGGGATGCAGAACCTGATTTACCGAAAACTGATCATCATCGATGACCCACTTCGAATCGGTCAGGTGCGTCCGGAACGTATTGCCGGTCGTGCGATAAAGTTCTTTCGGCTCGGTGTAATGTCGGTCATAGAGGTTCAGTAGGAAAAGATACACAGGAATTTCCAGTGCAGGAATAAGGTAACTCCTGCCCGGCCTCGTTTCCCAGGTGGATGAAAAATGAGGCGTCTCGGAGAGCGGCGATGAGGTCGCCTCACCTTGCCGCGATTGAGAGGCCTGTTCGCGGAATGTTCCGGGGACTTCAGGTCCCTGGACCACGACAGGATCTTTACCGGCAGCGGGTGAGACGGAGTCGTCGGCAAAGCTGATTCCCGGCACGAAACATACCCATACAATGATCCAAAGAAGCGACCCTGCTTGAAATCCTTCGACGTGTCGGCATCTGGTCGTAGTCATGAAACGAGACGACCTTGTGTCGCTATCCTGCCGCCATCAAGCATGCCTGAACCGTAAGGCCGCCGCCAATATGAACTCATTCTCCTGATCATTGAATCTACGGGCTGGACGCTCGCCCTGAGGTCCCGCGCACGCGCTCACCTCATCAAACCCAAGGTGGACGACGGGTGTCCTCGGAACCAGCACTCTCCGCTGGAATTTCTACGCCTTTCAGTGGGCCATCCGGCACTCGGCCGCAAGGCTGATGCGTGCAGGTGTCGTTAATGGCGTTCCGCCGCCGTGAATGGATAAGCATGCGAGGAGCATAGTGGACCGGAGAACCATCAATAGTACGTAATCATTCGAGATTTGACATGAGATTGTTTGAGAGCCTCACGTCCGCCGCTGATTTCCCACCAATCGAGGGTTTCCTCGATCCAATTCCCCGCCGCATCGTATCGGTAGCGATAGGCCTTCCGGTCGGTCATTCGCCCGTCGGCATTGGAAATGCGCTCTTCGATCTGATTGCCATGCTCATCGTAGCGAAACTCCGAACGGCCTTGCGGCCGTCCCGTGAGATCGACCACGACCTTTTCCCGAATGTGGTCCAAGTCGTCATACCGCATGGTCACTTCATAACCGACATCGAACCTGGTGGACCTCATCACCTGATTCCCACCGGCCTTAGAGCGGTAGTTGCGTTCAAATCGCTCCCGCACTAAACGTCCTCTGCCATCGTAGGTAAACAGGTTTCGATTGATGACCTGTACGGCATTGTAATGGAGAGCCCGTATGCGCCGGTGCACATGATCGTAGTCGTACAACGACGCATTCTCAAACCTGCCATCGCCCCACGTGGCCACCTCGGCCGATCGATTGCCGTGATCATCATACGCAAAACGTGTTTCTTTCACGAGCTCCCCGCGTCCATCCCTCACCGCTTCGGCCGTACGCCTGCCGGCGTGATCGTACACATACAAAAATCGTAACGGCCACAACTCTTGAGCGCTCTCCAGGCCATCCTGAAAGCGCTCAGCCAAGCGTCCATGCGCATCGAATCGATCGGTTTGCAGGAGTAAAGTGTCTCTGGTTTCAACGGACCGGACAGCTCCGGTCAAGCCTTCCTCCTCCCGGTCGGATAGTTCCGCAGAAAAACCCGATGGATCCGGGACAGCGCAGAGCAGAAATGCGATCAGAATCACATGGAAGGGAAAGGACGGACACGCAGGACCTAATCTGGACCGGGGCACGATGTGGCATCGATCAGGCGGGTTGAACGAAAAGGATTGTGTAAGCAGAAACGTTGGCGTCCTAATCGACGGAGGCCAGCGACCCGAGAATATGGTATCCCCCATCGACGTAGATTACCTCTCCGGTGATGCCACGGCCTAGAGGGCTCAGCAGAAACAACGCCGTATCGCCGACTTCGCCCTGCTCGGTGGCCCGTCGGAGCGGAGCAAAGGCGCGGTGGTGATCGACCATTTTGCTGATTCCTGACACGCCGCGTGCGGCCAGCGTCTTGATCGGCCCGGCGGAGACGGCATTCACTCGAATATTCTTCGGACCCAGATCATGGGCCAGATAGCGGACACTCGCCTCGAGCGCTGCCTTGGCCACGCCCATAACATTGTAATGTGGCACGACCCGCTCACTGCCAAGATAGGTTAGCGTGACCACGGACCCGCCTTCCGTCATCAAGGGGACAGCCGCGCGCGTGACGGCCACGAGGGAGTAGGCGCTGACATCGAGAGCGGTCGCAAAACCCTGGCGCGTGGTGTTCAAGAACTCTCCTGTGAGTTCCTCACGGGGGGCAAAAGCCAGGGAATGCACCAGAAAATCCACTCGTCCCAGGTTCTGTCCGGCCTGTTTTATCATGGCGGCTATCTGGCTGTCGTCTGCGACATCGCACACGCCAGCCGACGCGCCGGGCAGAGTCTGCACTAATTCTTCGACATTTTCGCGCAACCGCTCATTCTGATAACTGAACAACAGCTGAGCGCCTTCACGCGCCGCCGCCTGCGCGATCGCCCAGGCAATGCTATGCTTGTTGGCTACCCCGATGATCAAACCTTTCTTCCCTTCTAACAACATACCGGCCCCTACTCCTTCACTGAGGTGACACCCTGACGGGCGCTGAACATACCATGATTAGGCGAACGGAGTGAATGACCTTAGACACATTCACTTTCGCCGCGCTGCTTTTATTCGCATTGCCCCGCCGCGGTGAGAGTGCCTGAGTTTTTTTCACTGCGCATAGCCACCGCGCTCCTTTGAACTTTCGCGCAAGCTGGTGTCAGGGGAGCCATGAACTGCGCGCGTCCAACGAGGGGCTTCCGAGCCCGCGCGTTGCGCGAACAAGACAGGAGAACACAGTTGCTCTCACAACTTCTTCCTCACCTCTTTCCATTCTTTCGCCGCCCTGGCCTTCCGCGGCAATTCGCCCTTGGGCATTTCGGGTACCACAACGACCTCCATCCTGTGATGGAGCAGCGTGTCTGCAAATGACCGCGTGCGCCCGATGCCCGTTTTCATGGTGGTCCAGCCGTCCTGCTTGAAAGTCTCTATCATGGCGCTCAGACCTCCGGGTGCCGGCATGACCACAAGACCGGCAGGAAACTTGTGAGACTCCAGCCATCGGCGGACGCCGCCGGTGATCGCAGCCTCCGCCGGCGATGGCTCGCTCCCCGGCACATAGACCACGTTGTAGTAATACTGCGTCAGACGCGACAGTTCCGCGGCCGCATCGGGAGCGGGTGGTGCCGGCGGCTCAGTCATCGTTCCCGCCGACGCGAAGGAACCGGAAGGCGATGTAAACTCACGAGGCTGCATGATCGCCGCCATCTCGACCAATAAGATTGGTCGTCGCCGCTCCCATACACACAATGTCGCCTCGGTCTTCTCCGCCGCGACCAGAGCCCCAGCGTCGATCGACACGCTGATGACGTTGGTCCCCCGCATCTTCGGCGTATAGGCGAAGATGGCCTGCCCGCCTTCATTGGTCTTGGCCAGCCCGGCGGGCTTGCCGTCGATGTGCAGTTGCAGCGCAACACCTCCCCATACCGGAGCAGCGGCCAGCGTCTTGCCGGTAAGTCGGGCTTCGATTCGAACCGTCTGATTCGGCAGGGTTAACGCATCCTTCACCGTAAGGGTGCCGGTGATTTTGTCGGCCGCTTCACCCGCCGTACTCATCGCCCAACAGAGCAGCACCACCATCAGCCCGCGAAGCGACTGGAGATGGAACGATTCTGCCATTGTACTGTCCGACCTCCCTCTAGGAGCGCCATGGGCCTGATTAGATAAGAAGACCCCGGTCCCGGCTGACGGTGAGATAGGTATCCACCATGCAAAACAGTACCAGCCCGACCAAAGGCACAAAGGCAACCGAGAGCACAAACAGCCAGAGGATAATCAGCAGTATCCCTGCGAGGAGTAGCGGCCCACCGCGCTTTTCCCCGATATAGACATGTCCGATGCCTGGGACGATGGATAGCGCAGCGGCACGGCAGGCGTGGGAGGTTTTTTCAAGCGGGTCCATATGGCTGGGCGGTTCACGGCTGGCTGTCAGGCCGCACCACTATGCCTTAAGCGCCGCCAGCACTTCATCCACATGTCCGGGCACCTTGACCGTTCGAAACAAAGCCTTTAGCCTCCCAGCGGCATCGATGACAAATGTACTCCGTTCGATGCCCCAGTACTTCCTGCCGTACATACTCTTCTCTTTGTAGACTCCATAAACCTTGCTCGTGGCTGCCTCTTCATCGCTCAAGAGCGTAAACGGTAACCCGTACTTCGCAATAAACTTTTCGTGTGACGCTTTTCCATCCATGCTGACTCCGAGCACTACGGCCCCGGCCTTCTTGATCGGGGCGAGAGAGTCCCGGAAATCGCAGGCCTGTTTCATACAGCCTGAGGTATCGTCTTTGGGATAAAAATACAGCACGACCTGTTTGCCCTTGAAACTCTTGAGAGACACCGTGCCGCCGTTCTGATCCGGCAAGGAAAATTCCGGCACCTTCGAACCCACTGCTAACTCGTTCGCCATGTCTCCGTCTCCTCCTGAAAACATACCTCGCGCCAGCCGGCTAGCGCGGCCCGCTGCCGA
The DNA here is from genome assembly GCA_013696305.1 of Nitrospira sp. Lineage (GTDB taxonomy): Bacteria > Nitrospirota > Nitrospiria > Nitrospirales > Nitrospiraceae > Nitrospira_A. The sequence goes on along the minus strand of JACCYV010000199.1, from coordinate 4,632 downwards.
TATCAGGCTTTCTCGTGCCGTAGGGATGTTCGGTAGACGGTCCCTTTTGTACTGCGGGACTGCCAAAGGGACGCAGCGCCGGAGAGTCCCAAATCACCTTGTCGCCGGGTGCCAAATTCGACGCCTCAATAAAGTGCTGGCGGGCCAGGTCCGTTTCACCCAACGCATTCAGGGTCAGCGCATAATTGTAGTGCGCCTGACCTGAATCAGGAACCGCTTTAATGGCCTGCGCAAAATAGTTTTTGGCCTCCGCCAGCTGGCCGCTCTGAAACGCCTGCGCCCCCTGTGTATTGAGGGCGATAGCCTGGGCATTGGCTCCAGAGGTCAGTTCCAGCGGAACGAGTGGTTTGGGTTTGGAATGCGTGCAGGCCGGAAACGACAGCACCACCACACACAGAGCGATCCATAGAATACATCTCATAACCTGTCCTCATCGAAATATTTGTCGCGCGCCTTAGGGTTTGGCGCGCTTTTTTTGTTCTTCTTCGCACGCTTTCCGATACATGACATCCCACTCAGCGCTCCCCTCCACGATATGCCGGGAATAGGACGCGAGTCGAGTCCGCACTTTTTTGTCGATCTCCGTTTCTAACGCCAGCTCCGCCGCCACCACTCGCTTGATCTCGCGCAGGACCTTACCATCGTCCTCGGTTAACCGGCACTGCGGGTTCTTTTTAAACTCACCAAGCACCAGATGGGCGAGATGGCTGGCTTTGTCGTCGCTGATCACGAGGTTCCAATTCTAAACGTGGATGCTGAATGAGGAATTCCGGACGACGTCAGTCAAAATTCCGCATTCAGCATTCCTTATTCAGCATGTTACAAGATGATCCCGCGATCACGCACCAGCTTCTGCTTGATCATGGTGAACATCTTTTGGTAGTCCACCTGCCCCTGCTGAATTTGTCGTTCGTACGGCTCCATCAACCGACGCACTTCAGCATTCAACCGGTCTTCAATCACGAGTTCTTCCGTCATCGTCTGTTCCAGCGACTCCCGCAGCAACTTGCGGTCTCCGGTCACCTCCAGAAACGCGAGTTCATGCAACCGGGCGATCAGCGACTCAGCCATGTGATGAATTCGCTCTTTGGCCACCCTCATCGCGTCATACGTTCCGTGGGTATTAGTTTCCTTGCTTGTGGTTGCCTCGAACAATTCCCGTTTCCGGTCGTGCCCGGTGCAGCTGTGCTTGACCTGGCTGCGAGGTGGGCTTGTTCACCCAACCGACGGACCCGGTTCAATCCGTTCTACACGGATCGTGCTCGCGTTCATCGCCTGGCGCAGCGTGGCCGCATCACCCAGGACACGCCCCACGACATTCACCCGGTCGGCAGGAACCGGATCGGGCCCCATACTCATCGGCGTGCGCCCAAAAAAAATCGCCAACACCTGGCCGGCTCCCCAGAATGCCACATCGCCGACTTTCACCTGTGTCGTCGCCGTCTCGCGATGGTCCTTCACGCCGGCGATCTTAAAATAGAACTCTTCACCCCATACATTCAACGGTCCTTCGGCGGGTAGAGCCCGGTAAATTTCTTCCGCCGTTCGGGTCCCTTTCAACTCTGCGTCCAGATGGACACCGCCCACCCTGATCCGAATACGCTTCACGGTTCCATTCGTTGTCATGAACCCTCACCTGCCCCAGTGATACCGATCCTAGAGTGTCGAAACTCCGCACCAGTCGCGGACTCTAACTTGTTTATCCCTTGAAATCAAGGCTACAATCGGATCCAGGCGCTCTCGTGACTACATCTATGTTGACCTCAACGTTCGTCCATTTGAACGGCATCGGTTCATTCACCGAACGGCGGCTCTGGGAAGAGGGCATCGCCGACTGGACCGCCTTTCGTCGGCAGTCTCGCCTCTCCGGAATCTCGCCTTCCCGCAAGGCCCTGTATGATGCCGACCTCGCCGCCGCACAAGATCACCTCGACCGCCGAAATGCCCGGTACTTTGCCGGTTGCCTGCCGACGCGTGACCACTGGCGGTTATTTCGGACTTTCGGGGTCGGGGCCCTCTATCTCGACATTGAAACGACTGGGCTCTCGGCCCACGACGGCCAGGTGACCGTCGTGGGTCTCTATCGAAATGGCCGGATGAGCACACTGATCTGGGATGATTCGCTGACCAAGGAGGTCATTCAAGAAGAACTGGATCGCGCCGATTTGCTGATCACCTTTTTCGGCAGCGCCTTCGATGTCCCCTACTTGCAAACCTGCTTCAAAGGCTTACATGTGTCGATTCCTCACTTCGATCTCTGTTTCGCGGCGAGACGTGTGGGATTGCAGGGTGGACTCAAACTCATCGAACGCGAGTTGGACATCACCCGGGAATCCGATCTCCATCAACTCGACGGGATGGATGCCGTGCGGTTGTGGCATCAATACCGGGCAGGCGACGTCGCAGCGCTGGACCTGCTCGTCCGCTATAATGCCGCGGACACCAAAAATCTCGAACCACTGGCGGAATTGTTGTATGACCGGCTGATCGCCCGGTACGGTCCGCAATCCTTAATTTCTCTTACATAGTGCGGGAATGATCTGAGGCATGTGGGAATGGACGGCATATGGTCAAACGGATCGCGGCTTAGTCCGTCCTACCAATCAAGATACGTTCCTCGTCGATAACCGTCACCGGCTGTGGGCGGTGGCCGACGGCATGGGAGGCCACCCCGGTGGAGACGTCGCCAGCCGACTGGTGATAAACACCCTCGGCGATTTTGCCCCAGCCCTTGCAAAGAACGCGTCTGAATCCGGAACTGAAGAAACGAGCAGCACCGTCTGCCTCACCACCATGGTGGAGCACGCCCATGCGGCCATCCTCGCCCACGCCGAACACCACCCGCCGCTGCAGGGCATGGGAACCACGTTGGTGGCCGCGCACCTCCTCTTGCTTCCCACGCCTCAACTGTTAGTGATCAACGTGGGCGACAGCCGGGCCTACCTGATCAGAGACACCACTATCACTCAGGTGACGCGGGATCACACGTTGATCGAAGAACATGTCCGCGATGGGCGTCTCACTTCTGAGCAGGCTGCGCGCCACCCTGACCGCCATGTGCTGACCCGGGCGATGGGCCTTGGGCCAAGGATCGAGAGCGACATCTTCCCCTATGACCCGGTCAAGGGCGATTTGATGCTGCTCTGTTCTGACGGTCTCACGAAAATGCTGACCGACGAGCATATTCTACAGACCGCCATGCCCTATCGGCGCAATCCCCCGCTCTGCGCTCAAGCCCTGATAGCGGCGGCTCTCAAAGAAGGCGGGATCGACAATGTGACCGTGGTGGTCTGCACCATGACGGAAATCTCCGAACCGGAAAATAGACATTGACACCGCATCGAGTCATCAGGTAGCCTCGCAGAGTTATGCGTCTTTCAAGGAGACAGTTTCACCGCCTATGAGCAATCCGCTGTGTAGATATCGATCGAGGCCCCTCCCACCCTGGAGCCGGTTCATTTTTTTCTCTGTGCTCAGCATTTTTGTCGCTTCCGCTGCGTCGGCCGACGAACCTCTTGACCCGGAAACGACGTTGCGCACCATCGTGCGAGCGAACGCAGAACGGGATCTCGCCACGATGTCCAAGTATATGTCCCACGACGCCGACGCCATCGGGTATACGATCGACGGACACAAATATGTGGGCTGGCCTGCCTTGGCCGCCGAGATGCGCAACGAATTCGATTCAGTGGTCAAGCTGGAGCTTCCCATCACATACCTTCAGTTTTGGAGCAAAGGCGATATTGCCTGGTTTGCGATGGAGTTGGACTATATCCGGCACGTCATTTCCAACAATCTCACCCAACGCATGGTGCTCCCGCTGCGTGAGACAGGGGTCCTGGAGCGACGGGATAACGGCTGGATCCTCGTGGCCTGGCACGAATCAGCCAGACAGCCTGACACGGGACTGGGGAGCGCCTTGCCTGACACGGCCACACTACTTCATCGCACCTCCGACAGTCAGACGGCTGCAACGAACGGCGTTGATTTGAGCGGCGAATGGGAAGTCACCGAGATCGAAGACAATAAATTGTATCGCGCCACTCTGGATGCACACGGCAACGGTCCCTATACCTGGCAGGGAGGACAGTTTTCCACCACCAGTTTCAACGACCGACGCTGGCAGGGTACTTGGAAACAAACCGGCAATGACCGCGAAGGCGCATTTGAAATCATCCTCTCCGAAGACAGCAGGCAAGCCAAGGGAATCTGGTGGTATGTCCGTGTCGGCAACAGGGAGAACATCCCGCCCCGACAGCATGGCGGCAGCTACCTGTGGAAACGACTCACGCCACCCCCGACGGCTCCCTAACGCGTGGGCGACACTTTCCTGACATTTTTTCACACACACTTCACGGACGGCCGGCTGTCATAACGAGGAGGGGCTATGAATCGTGCGCTACTGACAATGGCCTTACTGCTAGGGCTCACGAGTGCGGTGTATGCCGATAGCGGCCATGATCACCACGCCATTCCGACCATGCCCAGCTTGGGCGACACCAAAATTACCATCGACGACCAGACGGTCACCCTCACATTCGGCCCGATCGATCTACCGACCGGGCACGACGGCGACCTCGCCTCCAGCATGCCGAAAAAAGTGTTTCAGTTGCCTGAAGACACCTACATGAT
>JACCYV010000149.1 GCA_013696305.1 Nitrospira sp. | reverse complement strand
CGTCGGGAGCAGTCTGCACGACTTCGCGAAACCGGTCCTCACTGGCCGTCAAGGCTTCCTTAGCCGCAGCCGCTTCGATGGAAAGATGCTTCACGCCCACCGCTCGCCGGATCAGAGCTTTCAGTTCTTCCGCATCGTACGGCTTGGTCAGATAGCCGAACGCACCTTCGGTCAGAGACCCGTACTTCTTGGCGACCTCGACAAACGCCGTCAGCATAATCACGGGCAATACCGGGTCCAGTTCTTTGAGGAGCGTAAGAACCGACAGCCCGTCCATGTCAGGTAACATGAGATCCAACAGCACGACCGCAAAGGCCTCCTCCTTAAACTTCGTCAACGCTTCCGCACCCGTGCCCGCCACCTGCACGCGATATCCCGCATGTTCCAGGAGATCGTGCAGCACGAGCGTAATGTCAGGATCGTCATCTACAATGAGGATGGCCGGCGGAAGCGGCACCGTGACGCGGGCGATAGTCATGGACATGGCAGTCAACCAATCAATGGTGAAATCTACCGCCGGTTCACCTTTCGGACGGGCACTGTCGGATTTTTAACGATCAGAATCCCAGTTCCGACGGCCGGCTGCTTGTCTCGTTTACGCGGTCCCGCTATCCGCCTGGTTTCTTGCCTTCAAGTTCTCACTTTTTACGGTAGACGTTCAGCCCGATTTTTTCCTCCCGGTCAGGAATGGTGACATTTCCCTCAGTCGAGGCGATGATGATGGTCTTGCCCGAGGCTGACGGCCCGAACTCCTTCGAGAGATCTATCTTGATGGTCAACCGGGTCCCCTCGACTGTCATTTCCACATTTTTCATGATGCTCCCTAATCCTTCAGGACAAACGTGACTTTGAGCGCGACGCGGAATTCGGTGATTTTCCCGTCTACGATCTGTACCTTCTGATCTTCAATCCAGGCGCTCTTCACATTCTGCAGAGTTTTATTGGCGCGAGCCACACCGATGAGTACGGCGTCTTCAAAGCTCTTCGGCGATGCGGCAATGATTTCCGTGACACGTGCGACAGACATGGTGGCCTCCTGGTTGAAAGTTGAGAGTTGCTCCTATGCCATCAGGCTAGGCCGAGCGAGAAGTGCTGTCAAGTTGTTCGAGCGGCATGAGTGGGAAAACGTTCGCCATGCGCGTACGGAGGCGTTCAGCGTGGTTGTTTAACTCGAAGCGCGGCTGCTTATTGAGCGCCAATGACCGGAAGGAGCGTAGGGTCCAGCAATCCGACTTGTGCCAGGAGCGACCCTTGATCCCAATAAATATGTTCATGGGCGATCTTCCCATCGTCAAACTTCATGACCACGACCGTCGGCAATTCGACCGGCTTTCCGGTGGGCGGCACTCCCGGCAACATGAACTCCATCGGTACATCATGCGTAAAGCTGATGAGCAGTTCGTCCACGACCTGCTCGCTGCCGACCGTTCGAGAGAGTCGAACGACCTTGGTATCGGCAGGCCATTTCCCCACAAACACCTGTTCATAGAAACGGCGTACGGCCTGCTGACCATCCCCGCCCGTGAGCGTCCGCAGGTGCAACAGAGAGGGCTCCGCTGGCATCGTCTGCATGGTCGCGTCCACATTCTTATCGATAAATTCATGCCTCACGTGGGCGTCAAATATATCGGCGAGCAGTGACTGTTCCATCACACATCTCCTGTCGTTAAGGAACCGACGCAGCATTCAGCTGGGAGCACTTCTTGTATCAGAAAAAAAGAAACGGAGTTACAGCAGATCGAGGTACCCATCACAACTCCGCCGGTCAATGCTGGATACGTCACCGCTGAGAGCGGAGATACAGTACCGCGTCTCCGACAAATGGCGCCACGAGCCGAACTCGCCCAGGCGGTAAGGGCTTTTGTTCGACATGGGTTTGGTCGAGACGTGGATTGAACCATTCCACCGCAAATCCACCGGAGTATTGCTGAAGGTCGAGTTCGATGTTCACAGGGTTTCCTGAGACGCCGCCGTAGGGCGCATAGACAAGATAATCCTGACCCGGATGGACCAAACAATACCGGCTTGAGCAGAGGTCGCCCCGCGGAGTCATGGTTTGGAGCGGAATGCGGTCGGCATACCGTTTTGTCTGGCCAAGGGACAGCAGGACAGACTCCCGGGTCTCTCTCACCTGCTCATAATATTCGGAATGGGCCGCTGGATCGTATGGATCCATATAAATGGGGTTAAGCCCCCGCATAAACTTTTCCACACCCAGTCGCTGGTTCCTCCTATGCCCCAAAGGTGGTCCGTATCAGTGATGATGACTTTGCGTCCGTCATTGGGAGGCGGATCATCTCGATAGGCATACTCGTCTGTAGACGGAGTCGGGAGCGTCGGCGAAACCGCCTCCGCCTTGGATGCCCAGAGATCCTCTTCCTTATTCCCCCAGGGCGCACTGAATAGCACCGGATGTTGCTTCGGCTTGGTCGCCTCATAATCGTGAATCACCCGGACCATATGCTCCTGCCAGGGCATCGAAGCAGGCGTGCTTTCGTTCGCAATTTCGTAGAGCACGTTATCGAAACGATTCACCGTATCCACCACGTGGCGTACAAAGCTATCCTGCCATTCTGTCACAACCGCATCCATCAGCGTGTGCGTCTCGGTTCCTTCTCCGTCTCCATCCAGGTCGCCATCTAGACCATTGACGTTATTGGCCCTATGAAACGGATGAAACTCCCATGGGTTTGCTGTTCGGTCGGGGGACTTACGTTCAATCCCCCATCCTTGAAACAGCATGACCGCGACATAGATGCCGTGTTGGCCCGCCGCCTCCACTCGTGCCGACAACCGATCGAAGAACAGGGGGTTCATGCGGCTCACGTCGAACTTCAAACCTCCGTCCAAGGCAAGCCCCGGTCCCGTCCGTAGATATGGTAGGGGTTCCCAGAGCGCCTCTTCCTGACGCCACAGCCGGAAAAAGTTCAGATGATACCGCTCTAAGAACCGGATATATCCGCTGTAATCAAAGGGTATCTGATCTTTAACCGGAACCGTGTCCTGTAAATTTCTCCACGTATGGGAACCGGCGAGATACACGACATGGCCCCTCCCGTCGCTAAAGTATCGCGGATTCACCGCATCGATCAGGAGCGGTCCATCGGCCGGACGTGGGGTCGAACCGGAAGGCATTCTCACTCGCTGCAGGCGATGACCGTCAGGGAGAACACCATGCCGGCGATCAATTCGCATGTGTGCTCCAACGCATCACCAGTGAGGCTCCAACTGGTCGGTGGATTCAGAATGGTTGGGATCACGCATGTGAGTGTGGCAGGGATTGGATATCCAAACGGTGGTCTTCAGAAGCGGTTCTACAGAGGCGCCAGGCCGTTCGTGCCGCTGAAGTCAACATGCTCGATAAACCTCTATGGGCCGTGGTTGGCCTGGATGAAGAGCGCCTGTTCCAGTGTGCGAAAAAATTGCTGATAGGGCTCGGGGGACTCGATGGCTTTGAGATAGTACTGTGCGCTTGCGCGTACCACGAGTTGCGTGTCTCCGCGCGGCCGCACGGTGGCGGTGAGACGCACGAGATCGCTCCGGTGATAAAACGCCCCCCAGCTGCGGAATTGTTTGGTGAGGATCAGAAGGCCGTCATCCCGATAGGTATAGTAGGACGGGTCACCCAATTGTGGGGCTTCATAATCATCGAACTTTTTGCCGGACACAATGCCCAGTTCCTCATCCAAGACTTCGACGGCGAAACCGATATCTTGAAAGGTTGAGACCACCGCCTGAATGGTTTTGAGACGATCGGTGGTGTCAAATGTTCGGCTTTGGGCGGCGCGCACTTTGACCTGGCTGGCTTCCGATAGCCAGATCTGATCGCGCGACTCCCATTGGTTGTCATGCCGCCATTCATAGGGCGAGCAACCGGCTGTCATGCAGGGGACTATCACGAAGAGCCAGGCCAGCCGGCATGAGCGGGACATTGAGAATCTATACGTGGACATCACCCTCTGTCCTAGTTTTTTGTGATGAACAACGAGCGCTCCACAGCCGCAAAGAAATTTTGGTAGACCTTGGGGTCGTCGATCGGTTTATTGTTGTAAATGGCATTGGCGCGGATCATGGTCTTGTCGTCGTCTTGCGGGCGCACGGTGACCGTCACGCCGAGCACGTCGTAATAATTTGGCTCGGCAAATCTGGCCGCCGTGACCAGGCCCAACGGTTCATTGGCGCGTTCGATGATGAATCCCAAGTCTTGCAGGGCCGCGATGACGCCGCGCATGGCGACCGTGCGATCCTTGACCTCAAATGTGCGGGTCTGCGCGCTTCGGATTTTCATTTGCGCATCGGTCGGCGCAAACAGTTCCTGCCGCGGTGCCGGCGCCACACAACCGTACAGCAGGAAGCATCCCGTTAGAATCACACCCGCACCGACAACCTGTGTCCAGTTCATGAGTCCTCGCAGTCAAATCGTGTGCGGCTCCAGGAAGACCGCCTTGGAAAGCTTCGCAAAAAATTGCTGGTAAATTTCCGGATCGCGGATCATTTCCATTTTCTGTTCGCCGGGCGGGATGTAATTGCGGTCGGCCTGCCCCTCCCCCTTCCACACCGCCCGATAGAACATGATCCGGACTTCCTGCCGCGAGCCGTCGGAATTCAACGGACGCGTCACGATGGTCGCGGCGACCTTTTGGTGCAGGTCGACCGGCATGATGAAGTGCCCGAGCGAAAGGAGCCATACCAAGAGACGATTGAGATATTGGCCATACTCGCGCGCACTACGCTCTTTTGCAGCCCGCAGGAAGCCGACCTCTCGTACGCTTTCTTCGACCTGAAAACCGAGATCTTGCAGCGCGGCGGCAGAAGCCGACAGCAACTCCTTGTCGTTGGACGTCTCGAAAAAGCGAGTTTGCATCACCCGGTTGGCGTTGCTCTCGGCCGAGAGCTGGAATAATTCCGCCGGCTGTGTCTGCGGCACACAGCCGCTGACCAAACCCGGCAAAGCCACGCTCATCACGATGGCCGGGAGAAGGCGCCATATTCTCTCAAGCCGGTTAAAATTGAGTGGAGTTATAGGCAAAGTCCCGAACCTTTTTCTCTTCGTCGTACTTGATGATAATGGTGAGGGTACGCTGACGTTGCGAACTGGAGCGATCGCTGGAGTTAGTCCCTAAAATGATCAACCCCGCGTATGAGGAACTCGCGGTATCGACGCGATCGGTCGACACTTTGTCGTAAATCCATACTTCACGCCGCTTGTCGTCTGTCGTGACGATATTCGGCGAGCCCAGAAGTTCCGCCACCTGCGCGGCCGACATCCCGACTTTGACCTCGCCTTGCACGCGCCCGACAGTCAGCCGGTCTTCCTTGATCTCCGCTTGCTTGCCGCCGCAGCCGGTCCATCCCATCACGATACAGAGGCCCACCAGGACCCATCTCCGCCTCACGTGTCTCATTGTGTGTCTCCCTTCCTGCGTCACTATACAACAAGATGCTCGACCACCGTCCATGTTACCCTGTCGCCTTTCTCGACGCAAAGAGAGATCTGCTCAAGCAAGTCCGACAAACTGCGGGCCGGCACTGCCTGATGGCTGGACAATTCAAGAGAGGCCGCTACAATGTCTCACGAGCCCGCCTTATCAGACGGTTCGTCGCGAAAGCGTGGAGTCGCCAGGTGGGTCCGCGACGCAAAGAACAACGAGCGTCACGTTTGCGGACGCCGCCGAGCCGGTGTGGCGGCCGTGTCTTACGCGTGCAGCCGCGAGAACCGACGCGTGCTTGAAACCGTACGTTGAGGATTGAAGGGGAGAGCACACCCGCCACAGGCCTCTCGCGGGGTGAATTCGCGATGGCAGCAAAAGCGTTCATGAGTCATGCGGGATAGGAGGTCTGCCGATGCCAATTCCGGATGCACTGACGAATGAAGAGATTCAGACGGCGTGGGGAGCGTTGGTTCAGCAGGTACGCACGGGCGTCTTGCTGACCTTGCGCGACGGGCATCCGTTCGGATCTCATGTTCCCTTTGCGTTCGGGCACAACTGGTCCCGCGTGTATCTCCACCTCAGCCGATTGGCGCTTCACACACAGCACCTGCTGGCGGATGCGCCATTCAGCTTATTCATTGCGGAACCGGACCAGCCGGGTAAAAACCCCCTGGCCCTGCGACGCATCAACCTGCAAGGGAACGCCGCGATTCTACCCCCGACCGATGCGTCGTACGCTACGGTGAAACAATGCTACCTGGAGAAGTTCCCACAATCCCGCATGATGTTCGGGTTCGGCGACTTTGCCCTGTGGGAACTCCGACTGCGCGACGCCCACCTGGTGCTCGGATTCGGCCAAGCCTATCAAGCGCACTCGATGGCTCCTCAACAGTGGCTTCATCAAAAACCGGAAAAAAAGAACTGACCCTCGTGTCTGCTCGCGCCTCTGTATGACCGGCAATTCCTCCTCCGCGACGCTCCGCGCCCCTCAAAAGCACTAACACCTCGACCGTATGACGAATGGTGTCTCCGGAACGTGGCACAGTACCCTGGCAACGTTATGCGGGCACATCGAAAGGATTTCCCCTTATGTTGTTCATCGCCGTCGTGATTTTCGGGTACATGTCATTGCTGGTCGGCCTCGCTGTCGCCTCGCCTGGTATCGGGGCGACCGGAATGCTCATCTCGGTCGTGCCGGATGACTGGCGGGATTGGGCGCATGTGCCGGCCTACGGGTTACTGGCCTCATTGACCATCCAGGGGTTCAGCATGCGTGGGTGGCCTATGCCCTATGCCATGCTGTGCGGCCTTATGCTGACCGTGATGTTTGGATTAGGGACGGAAGTCGCCCAAGGTTTTGCGCCCGGTCGGGAGGCCTCACTGCAGGATGTACTGAAAGATACTATGGGTGGTGTGATGGCCGCCATGCCGATGTGGTGGCACCACAGGGCATCCCAATCCAGGCCATACTGGCTGTTGCTGCGAGCATCGAGCGCCACCCGCTTGATGAAAGGAACTTTGTCCAGATGAGTGCTGCCTATCGTGAACGCGAAGCGAGACGCATTCCGGCCCAATGCCCCATTTATTATTCCAACGGTACTTTTCAGACGATCGGCGTGACCGAAAACATGACCGCTTCGGGCGGGCGCATTCGGGGTCGAGAGCTGGTGAGTGTGGGGATGGAATTGGTAATCATTGTGATTCAACCGGCCCCTGATATTCCGATGTTGATCCGGCGGGGTACCGTCCGCTGGGCCAACGGCAAAGACTTCGGCATCGCTCTGTCCGGCGTTCCGCCCCAATCGGAATCCGAACTCAAGGCCATGGCCAGAGTCATGTTACCCGGTCTCTGGTCCTGCTTGAATTAACGTCCACCTGTTTATCTCATAAATTTCCGGCCTACCTGAGGCGTGGCTCTCCCCGCGGCAACAACTACCGGTTCTCCCTCACCCATCACCTCCGAGGAGTCGACTGACGCACTGCCTTATTTCCGGTGCGAACCATCCATCGGGTGTCGACCGCCGGCAAAGAAGAGCTCCATCAGTACAAAAAACATCATCAGAAGCGCACCGAGTCCGATTGCCACGACCCAGTTTTCCCAGGACATGATCGACCTCCTCTGACACCCTGGGAGTCGCCGGTTTGGCTCCCAGGGCGGTCGGTTATCTGCCGGAACGCTGCAATTGCAATAATGTCTCGAGTTTCCAGATGGGAATACTTTCGACGTCGCTCTTTCTGTTGCCAAACGCCAGGCCGCCGACGAAAAGACTGATCAGCCCCAGGCAGGCCAGGATCAACGACCCACGGGAGATATCCGCGGTGGCGCTTGAGTGATGCGCGGCCACGCTTCGTTCACCCGGCATGTCTTCTGACAGAGCCAGTTCCATTAGGGCATCCGTGCGCACAGCCGCGATTGCCGCGCTGGCGAGTTGAGTTTGCTGCGCGGCCTTCGCTCCCTCATAAGACTCCTGCGCCTGTGAGACCTGCATGATGGCCCGGCCGATCCGCTCCTGCACCGTCGTCGCCATTTGCTCTTCTTCTTGAATGGCCTCGACAATCGACCGGCCCAGCATGGCCTGCCTGGTCGCTTCGAATTGATCATGCATGCGCTGTCCTGTCGCCTCGGCCGTCCGAATCAAGCTGGTGTTGAAGTCGCTCAAGTATTGATCCGCGGAGAGAATCCCGCTCGCGATGCCGCGGCGAGTGTGATTGACGACGGACTTGCCCATGACAAATTGCACGCGCGCACGATGATCGCCTTCCTGTCCGAATGCCGTCAGCTCAGCCAGTACCAAGGGACTTAACAGCGTGGTAGAAACCCGTTGATACTCATTCACCGCACGGTTCAGCTCCATAGTGGAGGCTGACAAGGCCGCGCCGGCGGTTCGATCCAGCAACATATCTTGCAGAATGGCGCGGCCCAATACGGGTTGTAAGTACTCCATCCCGGTGGATGAGCCACTACTGACTGTGGTGGTGGTCATGGTGGGGACTGAAGGTGCCTGCCAGAATCCGTCGACAGCAGTGACAAGAAGATATCCTCCAAACAACGTGGCGATAAGTCCGATAGCCGCCATTACATCGACGAGATCATATTTCCGTCCCATGGCGCCCTCCTTCTTCCTCGGGTAATTCGGCGCGTGGCAAACTGGCTGGATGCCGTCGCGCCTGGGTCTGATCACAACAAATTTTCCCTCGTCCTCTCATAGAAATTTTCCTTCCTGTCCATGGTGGACTGAATAACGGCGAAGCGATAGATGGGGTGAAGGCCTGCTCATTGACGAAGCACGAAGGATTGCCGCGGCGTCCGCGCAATAAGACAATCAACCCTAAGGATGGCCGGAGAAAAATGGCAAGACTGGCTTGATCGAAGCGGCGGTCATGTTCGCCATGGAAGACCATTGAAAACCACCTGCAGCAAGGGTGGCATGGAGTCGTGGATATAAGTCTACGCTCCGCTCAAAAAGCGGTCAATACGGCGAGAATCCAGCGTGGCCGCGGGTTGCGGCCTTATCCTTCATTCGACGCAGTAGGATTACCTTCATTCATTTAGGGATGATGTTTCGGTAGAATATGTATAGTGGTCCGTTCCGTGATTCTCTGTAGGAGGTGCGTCTATGCAATCCTTTGCCTTGGTGGTCTTCCTCACAGGATCATCGCTCATCGGCCTACTCTCACTGGCCGATGCGCAGCCCTCGCTGATTCGACAGAATGACGGGACCACCATGACGTTGTCGCCTTTGGGTGGGCATGATGCCGTCTATTCGGATGCTCACGGCAACAAGGGTGTCACTCATCAAGGGTCCGGTCTTCCTTCCCACAGCTTTAGCTCGCCTCACGGTTCCATGCCGGGTACGGTCACTCCGTTCGGAACGCCCACGCCACCCGATCTCCTCACTCCCGCACCGCTGTTGCCGCTCCAACCGAGAGGCATGTCCACGCCCCAGCCGCAAGTCCCCGCGTCATCCGGCTCTCCCGGCGGGAGTTCATTCGGCGGACGGCCGGGACGATAGCTGACGGGAACCCTCACGAAATGGACCGTTTTGGTTCCTCCGCAGACCAAGTCGCCATGTCTCTCCTCCATCGCAGTGATGTGAAAAGCACGGTTGAATCTAGTCCAGTCTTTCGTTAAGTTACAGACAATGACCATCTCCCGCGCACGCCTCATACTGCTTGCCTGCGCGAGCGGTCTCCTCTACCCCCTGTCTTTCCCGGCATTCGACCTCGGTGTACTCGCCTGGTTCGCGTGGGTGCCGCTGCATCTTGCGGTTGAATATGTGTCGCCGGGTCGAGCCTTTCGAGTCGGATGGCTCGCCGGCACGCTCGCCTTCACCGGTTCCATGTTCTGGGTTATCACCGCCATGAACGTCTATGGCAAGGTGCCGCTCCCGATCGCGGCACTGGTCATGCTGTTGCTCACGATCTATCTGGGTCTCTATGTCGCCGTCTATGCCGGCGGACTTGCATGGATCAGAGCCACGTTCCCGACTCTTGGATTCCTGCCGGCACCCTTTCTCTGGGTCTCACTAGAATTGATCCGCACGTATTTTCTGTCGGGTGTACCATGGGCGCTGTTCGGATACTCCCAGTATCAATGGCTCCCGATCATTCAGCTGGCCGACCATTTCGGCGTCTACGGCGTCTCTTTCCTCCTGGTGCTGGTGAATGCTGCGCTCGCAGAAACGATTATTTGGGGCATCAAAGCGTATCGCGGATTTCAAATTCGTGCCTTCCCCTGGCCTTCCTGCGTTGCCGCCGCAGCCGGATTCGGCGTGGCCTTGCTGTACGGCACCACGCTCTTGACCGCTGCAGAACATACACTCGCCCGGACCCTTTCGGTGGGAGTCGTGCAACCCAACATCGAACAGGCGCAGAAATGGGATGTGGCGTTTCGACAGGACACCATGGAGCGATACGCCCGTCTCACCGCCGGATTGGGCGACGATCTGGATCTCATTATCTGGCCGGAAGCCGCGACACCGTTCATATTCGAAATGGAGCCCCACTATCGTGGCCTCCTGAGCGACATGGCGAGCCGGGCACGCGCGCCGTTACTGTTCGGCAGTCCGGCATTGCGACGGTATGCCGACGGCCGCCCGTTTTTACTGAACAGCGCTTATTTGCTCGCTACGGACGGTCAGATCCTCGGCCGTTACGACAAACAACATCTCGTCCCATTCGGCGAATACATTCCGTTCCACCACTCCCTGCTGTTCTTCCTCGACAAACTGGTGGAAGGAATCGGCGATTTTGAAGCAGGTCCGGGAGCCACGTTGCTGCTGTTCAAGCCGCGTGAGAAGGTGCCTCCACTGGCAGGCGCGGCCACCGTCCCGGATTTTCACGTGAAGTTCGGCGTCGTGATCTGCTACGAAGTGATTTTCCCCAACCTCGTCCGGCAGTTTGCGGCCAACGGGGCGGACTTCATGGTCACGATCACCAACG
>JACCYV010000148.1 GCA_013696305.1 Nitrospira sp. | reverse complement strand
CTGTTCCGCACGAAGACCGACGAGTTTACGATCGAGGTGAAGACCCTCACGTTCCTCAGCAAAGCGCTTCGTCCCCTGCCTGAAAAGTGGCATGGCCTCACCGACGTCGAAACGCGGTACCGCCAGCGGTATGTCGATCTGATCGCGAATCCGCAGGTCCATCAGATTTTCGCGCTTCGGAGCCGCATCGTGTCCGGGATCCGCGCGTTTCTGATCGAACGCGACTTCCTGGAAGTGGAAACGCCGATGATGCATCCGATTCCCGGCGGCGCCGCGGCGAAACCCTTCGTTACGCACCACAATGCATTGGCGACCGACCTGTATCTCCGTATCGCGCCGGAGCTGTATCTCAAGCGGCTGATCGTCGGCGGATTTCCGCGCGTGTTCGAGATCAATCGTAACTTCCGGAACGAGGGGATCTCGACGATTCACAACCCCGAGTTCACTATGCTGGAGTTCTACGTCTCCTATGCAGACTATCAGGACTTAATTGTATTGACGGAAGCTCTCGTCAGCCGGCTGGCGCAGGATATTCTCGGCACCACGACCATCGAGTATCAGGGCACACAGATCAACCTGGCGTCGCCCTGGCACTGTTGGTCGTATCATCAAGCGATTCTGGAAGTGAATAACCTGCCCCCGTCTGTCCTCAAGAATCGTGACGAGGCCCTGGCTGCCGCGCAGCGCCTGGGCGTCGAAGTATCCCCCAACGAGTCCTTGGTGACTATTTTGAACGACATTTTCGAAGAGACCGTTGAACCGCGTCTGCAACAACCGACCTTCATCACCGGCTATCCGATTGAGATTTCCCCTCTCGCGCGACGGAACGATACAAATCCCTCCCTCACCGATCGTTTTGAGCTCTACATTGCGGGACGTGAAATCGCCAACGCCTTCTCAGAATTGAACGATCCTCTCGATCAACGTGAACGTTTCGAGGCCCAGGCGGCGCAGCATGAGGCGGGTGACGAGGAAGCTCACCGGGTCGACGAAGATTTTCTGCGCGCTCTTGAATACGGCATGCCGCCGACCGCCGGTGAAGGCATCGGCATCGACCGGCTCGTCATGCTCTTTACCAATCAAGCCTCCATTCGGGATGTCATTCTCTTCCCGCAACTCAGGCCCGAAAAGTAAACATGGCGCTTCCCTACGAAATCTTCATCGGATTGCGCTACCTTCGCGCCAAGCGCCGCAACCGCACCATCTCCTTTAATACGATCGTCTCCATCGCCGGCATCACACTCGGCGTGGCTGCCTTGATCGGGACGGTCGGGATCATGACCGGCTTCAAGGAAGATATTCAGGCCAAGATTCTCGGCACGACGGCGCACATCCTGGTAAATGATCGCATGAAAGAATCGATGGTGGACTACGAAGAACAGGTGAAGAAGGTCGCGGCGGTTCCGGAGGTCCTCGCGGCGACCCCCTTTATCTTTCGCCAAGTCCTTCTCACATCTCCTTCCGGCGTCCAGGGCATCATCCTTCGCGGGATCGATCCCGCGCGCGAAGGCACGGTGACAGAGCTGGCGCACAACCTCCTGGGGGGACATCTGGACGATTTGTCACGGCCGACCAAGGTGACCATTCCTGAAAAAGAACGGGAACCCAACGGACCCGATACCGCCATGCGGCCGGGAATCATTCTGGGGAAAGAACTGTCGATGCGGCTCGGCGTGTTTACGGGCGATACCTTGAACGTAGTGTCCCCGGTCGGCCCGGTCACGGGCGCCAGCATGACGCCGAAGATCCGGCAGTTCGTCGTCGTCGGTCTCTTTCAATCCGGCATGTACGAGTACGATTCCTCCCTCGCCTATATCGAGCTGGGGGAAGCGCAAAAGTTTTTCAACATGGGCGCGAGTGTGACGGGCATCGAGGTCAAGGTGACCGACGTGTTCCGGGCGGCGGATATCGCCCGCACGATCGAGCAGAGCCTCGGCTTTACCTTCTGGGCCAGGGATTGGATGCAGATGAATCGCAATCTCTTCTCAGCGTTAAAGCTCGAAAAGACTATGATGTTCCTCCTGTTGGTGCTGATCACCATCGTGGCCTCCTTCAATATCGTCAGTACCCTCACCATGATCGTGACGGAAAAGCAGCGCGAGATCGCGATTCTCAAGGCGATGGGAGCGACACGCAAGGGCATCATGCACATTTTCATGCTCAACGGCTTGATCATCGGCTGTTCCGGCGCGGCGATCGGCGTCCCGCTCGGCTATGCATTTCTCTGGCTGATTCAGACGTTCTGGTCGTTCGATCCGACCGTCTATTACATTTCCCGCATCCCGGTCCATGTGATAGGGTCGGATGTGTTGCTCGTGGCAGGCTCGGCCATCCTCATCAGCTTTGTCGCCACACTCTATCCATCGCTCCAAGCAGCCAAGCTCGACCCGGCCGCGGCCTTGAGATACGAGTAAACGTCTGAAATCGGAATCGATGCTTATTTGCCGGATATACGTAATGCAAAGCTTCACATGATGCATAGACCGGCCACGGCTCTCTATCGGAACCACCACACAGCACACAGTCCTCGATCACCTCATCTCAAGCGCTTCAGGCCGCTACATTTATGATTGACGTTGTCGCTCTCTCCAAATCGTTTCCCATGGGCGGGCGGGAATTAGTCGTGTTGAACAACATCAACCTGCGCATTCAGCGAGGTGAACTGATCGCCATCATGGGACCCTCCGGAGCCGGCAAAAGCACGTTGCTTCAAATCCTTGGCACCTTGGATCGGCCGACGAAGGGAACGGTGTCCTTCGAGGGTCAGGACCTTTTTCAACTCACCGAGCACCAGCAAGCGGAGTTCCGGAATAAACGGGTCGGATTCGTCTTCCAGTTTCACCATCTCCTTCCGGAATTCACAGCCCTGGAAAATGCCTGCCTCCCCGCCATGATTCAGAAGCGCGATCTGGCGGATGTCGCCGGAGAAGCCACGAAGCTCTTGCGCGAGGTCGGCCTGGGCGATCGTCTTCACCATAAGCCCGGCGAACTTTCCGGCGGTGAACAACAACGAGTCTCCGTTGCACGCGCCTTGATGCAGCAACCCCATCTCGTACTGGCCGATGAACCGACAGGCAACCTCGATACCCATACGGGCGATGCCCTTTTTACGCTCTTGCGACAATTGAACCGCTCGCGCGGGACCACGTTTGTCATCGTGACCCACAATGACAAGCTCTCTGCTCAAGCCGACCGGATCGTGTCCATGCAGGACGGGATGATCGTCTCGGCATAGTAGGACGTCGAATGAATTCTTCGCTTCACGGTCGAGACCCGCGACAGCTGAATCGTGAAGTGCAACTGATCACATGACCGGAGCCTGTCCGTCGGGGGCCGTGATTTCTTGACGCCTTCCGAATCTTTTCGTAGACTGGCGCCTCAGTTCCGCTGACCCGGAGTTTCGCATACCCATGAAGAAGACCACGTGCTGTATCCCATGCGCGGCTGCATTCTTGGCGATCCTCCTGCCGCTTCAGGCGGCGGCCGTCGAGTTCGTCACCGTGGGATCACGACAGATGGGTATGGGCGGGGCGGGCGTGGCCACGACGACCGACTCCCTCGCGACCTACTGGAATCCTGCCGGAATGGCGATGAGCAAGAAGTTCGACATTCGCTTTCAGGGAAGCGGGCAAGTCGTGGATCGCGGCGATGTCTTCGATTCGTTGAAAGACCTCAACAATTTGAACCTGAACGATGCCTCGGCCGGCAACCTCGCTCGCGCTCAGCAACTCGTCGATCGCATCAATCGTCCGGGAACCAATCTGACGGCGGCCGCCTCCGGCGGTTTCTACGTGAAGGGCAACTTCGGTGAACATGCGCTGGGATTCAGCGTGTCCGACGTGGCCACCGCCGGGGGGTTTCTGCGCAGTCCGGTTGGATTCACAAATAACGGCAGCAACCTGACCGTCAACGGCCAATTCGCGATGAATGGCCTGGAAGCCCGGCAAGCCGCCCTATCTTATGCCTTCGCCTTTATGGACCGGATTTTTTCCATTGGCGTCACCGGAAAAATCATTCAAGGCGCAGCCTATACCGGCGCGACGAACATTCGCGGTGCCAGCGATGACGTGAGCGTCTTTGAGGACATCGGTCGCGCGAAGATTTCAACCGCGCTCGGCATCGACGTGGGGGCCATGTTCCGGCCCTCGTCCTGGTTGCGAATGGGCATCGTCGCCAAAGACATTACCGCGCCCACTTTTGATGCACCGAATGGGGATACGTTCAAACTGTTGCCTCAGATCAGAACCGGTGTGGCCGTCAACCCTTACAATTCATTGACGTTGACTGCAGATGTGGATCTCACGAAGAACAATACCCTTACTCCGGGCCTCTATAGCCAGGTCTTGAGCCTCGGTGCCGAGCAGACCATCCTGTCGGAACTTCTTTCCTTCAGGATAGGGGCCTTTAAAAATATGCAAGATGCCAAGACTCCGTTTATTCCCACGGCGGGATTCGGCCTCCGTATCCTGGACTTGCGGATCGACATTGCCGGCGGGTATGATTTTAGAGACCAAGCCGCCCTGGCTTCGGGCTCCGTAGCATTGACCTTCTAATGCCATCATGAACATCGATTCAATCTGATGCACTTCACGTATACGTCATGACAACACGGACGTTCCATACGATCACTCCCCTTCTCGGTCTTGTGATCATTGGTTTTCTTGCCGGGTGTGGCGGTCTTCAAGAGATGTGGGAGGGGCCTGCCGCGCGCGGTTTCTACCCCAAGACGATGGCGATTCTTCCGATTTCAGGAAACTACGATAGCGCCCGGGAAGACGTAGAGGAAGTAGTGGCGAAAGTGTTGATCAAGAGCCGGCGGGTCGAGAAAGTGGTGCCACCCGACCAGGTGACCGACACGTTTCAAACGACTAAAGACGCCTTCGATGCGCTGGTGACGTACTTTTCCCGCATGGAAACGACCGGCCAATCAGACAAGACATCGGCGGTGAGAATCGGCCATGCTTTGGGAGCCGACTCGCTGCTGGTGGTCAAGGTCAATGCGTGGGAATATACCAGAGAGGAAGGGGATAACATTGCCCGGGTGGGTCTGAGTATGCGGCTTGTCGATGCCATGAATGGCGCCATTGTCTGGAAAGCGAGGCACCAAGTGCAAGAAAGTTATCTCTTCATCCGTCCAGATATGCGTGATCTTGCGACGAAGCTAGCCTCAGACATGATTAAATACATGCCTCCTGAAAAACGCTAGTCAATTCGGACGGTATTACATCATCCTCGCCTGTTGTTTCCCCCACGAATGTTCTCGATAGCCAGCCCGAACTGATTGGAAAGGCTGGCGAGCCCAAGCACATCCCAATTACTGAACGGCTTTCCGCTGCGCCTGTTGACAACTTCCAAGACACCCACCGCCTGAATCCCCGCGCGGACCGGAACCGACACCAGCGATGTCACAGGTAAGGCCGCCTGCCACCCCTCTCGGGCTACGACGCGGGCATCCCGTGACGCCTCCGTAATCAGCACCGGATTGCCTGTTCGATGCACGGTGGCGGCAATGGAAGACTGCAGTGCCGTCAAGGCGCCGGCACGTTCTCCACTGACCGCGAAAACGGTCAACGTTCCGTCGTCGCCGCCCAGGAAGAGCGCACCCGCCTCTGCCTCGACCAGCCGAATCGCGGCGTCCAATGCCCGTCGCAATTTATCTTCTTCCGTCAGCGCGGAATTCAACAGATCGCTGACCTGTTCCATGTGCTGAATCCGTAAGATCTTCGCGGCGTATTTTACGCTGAGGCCGGCATGGTCAAGCGCCACCGCCAACCAGGGTTCGATAGCTCTTAGCACCCTGGCGAGTTTCGCAGCGCTCACCCGTTGGGACGGTCCGGTTTGGATCATGACAAGACCTTCCATCCGGCCGATCCGATGTAACCGGAATCCGTGTAAGACGCCACTGACGACCTGCGCATTTTTCTCGGCTTTCACCAGCACCTCACGCCATGTGGTGGCAAGAGAGGCATCCCTACAGCCGGATTCCGCCAAACAGGTCATCACGCGCGTCTGTTCATCCCGGACGTACACCGCGATGCCATCCACTTTCGTCAACCGCCGGAATAACTGCACGAAGATTGCCGACACGCCGATGGGCGAGCGGCCTTCCTCATCCGGACTGCGCACGGTGTCGAATAATCGTTGTTGTACTGTGTGGATCAGGCGATCCATCGAGAGGACGCTGGTTTTATTACGGGACGCGGTCTTGAGACGCGGGACGCTGGATACGCGTCTGGACGTTTTCTTGCTGGGTGTACGGCTGACCTTCCGGCGCACTCCGACCATGGCATCTCCTTGTTGGACCGTCAACTACGCACGACAACGTATCTATGTAAATATGTGACGAGGCGGTGAGCGGCGGACGCACCGACCAATAGCTAGGCAGGCTGCATTGCCGCCTTGATGGAGCGAACAAATGAGCCCACTTCCTGAACGAGGCGGGCATCCTGTCCATGCTCTCCTACCCGACGAACAATCGCGCTGCCTACGATGACGCCGTCGGCGACGCCCGCCACGCGCGCGGCATCGTCCGGTGTGGCAACTCCGAATCCCACGGCCACAGGCGTTTTGGTCTGCTTTTTAATTTTCGCGACGTTGTCGCGCACCTCGGCTATATCGGTCAGTTTAGCGCCGGTGATGCCCGTGATGGAAACATAATAGACAAATCCACCGGATTCTTTCGCGACATAGGCCCGACGAGCAGCCGTGCTGGTCGGCGCAAGCAGAAAAATCAAGTGGAGTCCAGCCGCGTCCGCAGGACCACGCAAGGAGCCTGCTTCATCCGGAGGCATGTCGGGAACGATCAATCCGTCCACGCCGTCCTCCACGGCCCGCTGACAGAACTCCGCTTCCCCGTAGGCGTGAATGTTGTTGTAGTAGGCCATCAAGACAATGGGTATTTGCGTCATGGTGCGCAGATGTCGAACCGACTCAAGAATCATTCGGAGCGAAGTGCCGCTTCGAAGCCCGCGCTCGGCCGCCTTCTGAATGATCGGCCCATCGGCAATCGGATCGGAAAAGGGCACTCCCAGCTCGATCACATCGGCGCCCGCGCGCTCCAATTCCAGCACCAATTGTTCCGTCTCATGGAGCGACGGATCGCCCGCCATGATGTATGTAATGAGCGCTTTCTCACCCTTCGCCTTCAGGTGACGCAATGTCTGATCCACGCGATTCATCTCAATATACCCTTGCCTCTCGCTCGTCCCTCACGACTCTTGTTTGCAGAATGTTCAACATGGCGATCTTCTTGCCGCCCAACCCTGGCGCGCCAAGACGCGCCAGGTCCCAGCGCGGCCGCTGCGAGGCGCACGGCTTGAGGAATAACGAGCGCCACGTTTTTTGTGCGCGCACGCGAGCCGGCAGTTCACAACGCGACGAATAAGGAGCGTCAGGTTTGTGAACGCAGCCGAGATTGTGAGGCGGCAGTGTCTTGCGAGAACAAAGCTGACGGAAGTTTTCAACATCCTGTTTTACAGTGTCACGCCTTTGATTCTGGCCACCTGCTGCACGTCCTTATCTCCGCGCCCCGATAAATTCACGATGAGAATCTGACTCTTTTTCATCTTGGGAGCACATCTCATCACCTCGGCGATGGCGTGGGCACTCTCCAGCGCAGGCATTATTCCCTCCTCCCGCGCGAGCAGATCGAACGCTGCCAATGCCTCATCATCCGTCACGGACGTATAGTGGGCACGATTCGTTTCCTTGTAATAGCTGTGTTCCGGCCCGATCGCCGCATAGTCCAAACCTGCCGATACGGAATGGGTGAGATTCACCTGGCCGTTATCGTCCTGGAGCAGATAGGTCATGGTGCCCTGGAGCACACCGGGACGGCCACCCGCAAACCGGGCCGCATGTTTGCTGCTCTCGATGCCGAGCCCTCCGGCTTCCACCCCGATCATCTTGACCTTCTTATCAGGAGCAAAGGCGTGGAACAGACCTATGGCATTGCTCCCCCCGCCCACGCAGGCAACGAGACCATCAGGGAGGCGCCCTTCTGCGGACAGGATTTGCTTGCGGGCTTCACGCCCGATCACGGATTGGAAATCCCTGATCATCATCGGATAGGGATGCGCGCCGAGCACGGAGCCCAGCACGTAATGAGTCGTCCGCACATTGGTCGTCCAATCCCGCATCGCCTCGCTGATCGCATCCTTCAGGGTGCGGCTGCCGGCATCGACTGCCGTGACTGTCGAGCCAAGGAGTCGCATCCGGAACACGTTCAATGCCTGCCGCTGCATGTCTTCCGTGCCCATATAGATTTCGCATTGGAGACCGAACATAGCGGCCACGGTCGCCGTGGCCACTCCATGCTGGCCTGCCCCCGTCTCAGCGATGAGACGGGGTTTTTTCATCCGGCGGGCGAGGAGCGCCTGCCCGATGGCATTGTTGATCTTATGGGCGCCGGTGTGGCAGAGATCCTCTCGCTTGAGATACACTTTGGCGCCACCCAGGCGTTTCGTCAGGCGCTCGGCAAAATAGAGCGGTGTGGGACGCCCGACATATTCTTTCAAGTAATACTTGAGCTCGGCCTGAAAATGCCGATCCCGACGCGTGCGTGTGTACGCCTGTTCCAATTCCAACAATGCCGGCATCAGCGTCTCGGGCACATAGCGGCCCCCGTAAGTTCCGAACCGCCCATGTCGATCTGGTATCGCCATACCTCTTCCTTTAGCTGATCGTAAAAATAAAATTATAAACGCTGAACTATGGTGAAACAAGCCTGACAGCCTGCACGAATGCCAGAACCTTGTCGTGATGTTTCCTGCCCGGACTTGATTCGACTCCGCTACTGACATCCACGCCGTACGGCCGGACCTGCCGGATCGCGTGTGAGACG
>JACCYV010000124.1 GCA_013696305.1 Nitrospira sp. | reverse complement strand
CCCGGCCAAGGGATTCGCGGTGGGACTCACGGCATCCGCCGTCTGGTTTTTCTTGACCCGTTCCCGCGGAGCTTCTTGCACGGTAAGATCCGTCTGCATCAGCCTGGCCTCGCGGACCAACTCGATCCGGTGTTTACTGCCGATGGCTGCCGTCGCCATGAAATTACGCAAATGGCCGCTGTCCATGACGTCGCGCCCGTCGAAGCGCACAACGACGTCGCCGCGCCTCAACCCGGCCCGTTCTGCTGAACCCTTGGCCTGCAGGTCGGTCACGATCGAGCCTTTGACATCCGGCAGGTGAAAAATTTTCGCCAGCAGCGGGGTCACATCCTGGGTGGAGGCGCCCAGGAACCCTCGCACCACACGACCGGTCTTGATGAGGCTCTGCATGGCAGTCCTCGCCATGTTGCTGGGAATCGCGAATCCCACGCCGACGCTCCCGCCGGTCGGGCTGGCAATGGCCGTATTGATCCCCACCACCTCGCCATTGATATTCACCAACGCTCCGCCCGAATTCCCAGGATTGATCGGCGCATCGGTCTGAATGAAATCTTCCACATCGGCCACACCCACATCGGCTCGCCCGACGGCGCTGACAATGCCGAAGGTCACCGTGCGGCTCAATCCCAATGGATTGCCGATCGCCAGTACGAAATCGCCGACCGCGAGGGCGCTTGAGTCACCCCACGCGGCAGTGGGAAGGCCGGTGGCACTGATCTTCACGACCGCAACGTCGGTTTTGGGATCGGTGGCCACCACGCGGCCTTTATATTGTCGTCGATCGGCTAAAATGACTTCCACATGTCCCGCGTCGGCCACGACATGGTTATTGGTGATGATGTACCCGTCCGAGGAGACGATCACGCCGGAGCCTTGGCCATATTGCCTGCGAGGGGGCACGTCTTTGAACATGCCGAACGGAAGGCCTTCATCGCTGAAGGTCTGATCGTGCACCATGACGGTCGAGGCGATACTGACGACGGCAGGAATGACTTTGGCGGCGGTCGCCCGCACCTGGCTCTGCAAGTCCCCGATCGTGTTAACAGGCGTTGGACGTGCGGGAAGAGAGGCGGAACCGGCTGCGCTAGCAGGTCCCACAGGAAAAAGGCCCAGAAGGGCGCTGAGCACCCCTGCGCGTAGAATGACCCGATGACACATGTGAGGCGACATCGCGCTGACTTCCCTCAGAAACGGCAGGCCCCAATCTGTCACGCGTGAGCGAGCACGTATTGAGCACTCATAAATCGGCATGCCGGAGGCGCAATGCATTAGAAATGACCGATAGGGAACTGAAGGTCATTGCCGCGCTGGCCAGCATAGGACTGAGGAGGATGCCGAGGAATGGATATAACAGACCAGCCGCGATCGGAACCCCGACCATATTGTACACAAATGCGAAAAAGAGATTCTGCCGAATGTTCCGCATCGTGGCCTTGCTTAATCGGCGCGCCCGGGCGATGCCCCGCAAATCTCCCTTGACCAGGGTGACGCCGGCATTCTCCATGGCCACGTCGGTTCCCGTCCCCATAGCAATGCCGACATCAGCCTGCGCGAGGGCCGGAGCGTCATTCACTCCATCACCGGCCATGGCCACCACATGGCCCTGTTTCTGAAGATCCTGCACAATCCGGCTCTTGTCTTCCGGTTTCACGCCGGCGCGGATATCGTCCAATCCCAACTCCTTTGCGACGGCATTGGCCGTCGCCGCATGATCACCGGTCACCATCACCAGCCGGAGACCTTCCTGCCTCAAGAAGCGCAGGGCCTCCGGCGTGGACTCTTTGATCGGGTCGGCCACGCCCAGCAATCCCAGAGGGCGGCCATCGACAGCGACGAACATCACGGTTTGTCCGGTCTGCCGCATTAACTCGGCATTGGCTTCCAGTGAGGCAAGAGCGGTGTTGTCATCCATGCGGATTTCCCGCAAGAGATCAACGGTCCCCACCGCCACCCGACGGCTCCCGACGGTAGCCAGTACGCCCTTCCCCGTTTTCGAAGTGAAATCGGACGCCTGTTCCAGCGTGATGCCACGCGCCTCGGCCCCCCGGACAATCGCGCCGGCCAAGGGATGCTCACTGCCTCGCTCAACCGATGCCGCGAATCGCAACAGGTCCGTTTCGGACCACGGGGGCAATGCGCTCACGACTCGAAGTTTTGGCTTCCCTTCAGTGAGAGTCCCGGTTTTATCGAAGACCAGCGTATCGACCTTCTCGATCGTCTCCAGCGCATCGGCTTGCTTAAACAAGACGCCGGCCGCCGCACCGCGTCCTGTTCCCACCATGATCGACATCGGCGTCGCCAAGCCAAGGGCACAGGGACAGGCGATGATCAGGACCGCCACGGCATTCAATAAGGCATGGGCCAGACGCGGTTCCGGCCCGACCAACGCCCAGATCAGTCCGGTGATAATCGCCACGCCGACGACGATTGGAACAAAATAGCCGGCCACTACATCGGCCGTTCGTTGAATGGGAGCACGGCTGCGTTGCGCCTCTGCCACCAGTTGAACGATATGCGCTAACAGCGTGTCCGCGCCGACTCGATCCGCCTGCATCACCACACCACCCGAGCCATTGATCGTGCCACCTGTCACTTGGTCACCCGTGGTTTTCTCCAGCGGCAAGGATTCTCCGGTTACCATCGACTCATCGATAGCCGTCGTCCCTTCGACGATACGGCCGTCGACCGGCACTTTCTCACCGGGCCGCACTCGCAGGTGCTGCCCCACCCGCACGTGATCGAGAGGCACGTCCTCTTCCCGCCCATCTTCGCGCAGTACTCGCGCGGTCTTGGGTGCCAGCCCCAGCAAAGCCCGGATGGCGCCGCTCGTGCGGCTTCTCGCCCGCAGTTCCAACACTTGGCCGAGGAGGACCAGCACCGTAATCACGGCCGCGGCTTCAAAGTAGATCGGCACTCCCCCGTGCTCAAGCCGGAATGATGAGGGGATCCATTCAGGGAACAACATGGCGAAGGCGCTGTACAGATAGGCCGTGCCGGTACCGATCGCGATCAGCGTGAACATGTTCTGACTGCGGTGCACGATCGACGCCCATCCTCGCTGAAAAAACGGCCATCCCGCCCAGAGGACCACCGGCGTGCTCAGCGTGAACTGCACCCATGCCGACCACTCGTCCGAAATCACATGTTGCATCGGGTGACCGGGAAGCATAGGGGACATGGCCAGCAGGAATACGATCGCCGACGGTGCCAAAGCGATCCAAAATCGCCGGGCCATATCTGCCAACTCAGGGTTCTGTTCGTCCTCGACTGTGATCGTGCGCGGCTCCAACGCCATGCCGCACTTTGGACAGGCGCCAGGGCCAACTTGCATGACCTCCGGATGCATGGGGCAGACATACTCCGTCCTTGTCGGCAACGGCAGCACCGAGGCGGGTTCCAACGCCATGCCGCATTTCGGACAGGGCACCTGTGTGTCCTCCAGCACCTCAGGGCACATGGGACAGACATACTTCGTCCCGGCAGAAGCCGGTGCTGCAGGAGCGGGTTGTTTCGATGAGGCAGGCGAGAGATACCGCCGGGGCTCTACACGAAATTTTTCGAGGCAACCTGTGGAGCAGAAGTAATACGTCCTTCCTTCGACCGTATGGGACCCCGCCGCCGTGGAGGGCTGGACGGTCATTCCGCAGACCGGATCCAGTTCGCCACCTTCAACCGGCTGCGCAACCATCGGCTGCATCATCGGTAGCGAGCGGCGTCCCAAGGCCGGAACAGACGGCGCGCCTGCCGCACTTTTCTTCACATACTGGTTGGGTGCGGCTCGAAAGCGGTCGCGACAATGGACGCTGCAGAAATAGTAGGTTTCGCCCTCATAGTCGAAGCGGCCCGCCGCGGTTGCCGGCTCCACTGTCATCCCGCAGATCGGATCAATCGCCATCACATACCCAAGGAAGATGTTGCCACGATGCTTCGCGCCACACGAGTACGACCGTTATTTCTTCACGTCACCATCCAGAATACTCTGAATCACCACCTTCAAATTGTCAGGGTCGACCTGCTCCACTTTGATGTTGCCGTCCAGCAACACCGTGGGCGTCTGCTGCACCTTGATCCGATCACCCCATTTCCGACCCTCTTCAAAGGCCCTCGCCGGCTTGGCGCTGGCTAATCCCGCTTCAAACGCCACAGCATCCAGCCCCACCTCACGAATCAGCAATTCCCGGATCGTCCGGTCGATGATGCCGATCTTGTCCTTATGGATGATGCGGAATAACCCCCGTTTCATTTCATCGCCCTTGCCCATGGTCTTCGCCTGTTCGTACATGTCGAACGCCGTCGGCAGCTTGCCGGGCATCACCGGGTAGCCCACCATCGTGACGTCCAATTTTTTGCCGAATTCTTTTTCCAACAGCGGGACGCCCTCCCCGTCAAACCGATGGCAATGGGGACAGTAGAAATCAGCGAACTCCACCAGCTGCACCTTCCCGGACTTATGGGTTGACACCTCATCCTTGAGGATTTCGAACTTGCCCTTGAGTTCGGCCTTGCCTGCCCAGGCCGCCCCGGTGAAACCCAGTGCCGCCGTCACCACCATCATTCCAACCAGACACCCCTGCCACCCACGACTCTTCACCATACGCTGCGCTCCTTTCCTGCACACGGTTCGTGTTCGACCGTCTCGTCGGCATTATAAACAATGCCCGCCACTTTATCCCTCTGGTATAATGCCAATGATGCGGGTCAAACTTCTACAGGCGATTGTGATGTTCGGGATCGCCGCAGTCCTGGCGGCCTGTGCCTCTTCTAGTGAGCCGTTAGAGGACGCGCATGGCGGATCGCAAACCCCGCCGTTTACGCAGATCAAAGCCACCCCGGATTCTTTCAAGGGGCAGACCCTCGTGCTCGGCGGGCAGGTGCTCGCAGCCCGGCGCATGAAAGAGGGCACGCGCATCGAAGTGCTTCAGCTCCCGCTCAACGATTCACAGCAACCGACTCTTGATCTCATGCAGTCCCAAGGTCGCTTTGTGGCCATCCAACGGGAGTTCCTGGATCCCGCGACTCTTCCCCACGGGACCTTCGTGACCATTACCGGCGATGTCACCGGCTCCATGACTTTGCCTCTGGACGAAACCGACTACTCCTACCCTGTCATCGATGTGAAAAACCTCCGGACCTGGACTCCATCGCAACAAGACTCGAATCATTGGAGGGGCCGCCCGTATCCCTACTACAGTCCATTTGGACACCCCTATGGGCCCTATGGACGGGGCTTCTTTCCGTACTACTGGTAAGAAACCTGGAACATTCTTAAAAACAGTCAGGCCCTGCTGGAGTCCAGCAGGGCCTGGGCATGGATCGATCTTCTTCCTACGCTTGGTGATTCGTTACATGGGTCCTCGCGAGGCAAAGTACTCATCGTAGCGAGCCACGAAATCTTTCTGCGCCAGCGGTAGATGGCAGGATCGGCATTTGGTAAAATCCTCCGCCAGCGGTTTTCCGTCCGGTCCAAAGGCCGAATAGACCCACGCTCCGTTTTTGAGATTATCAGGAACGTCTTGTCCCCATCCTTCTCCTTTGCCCATCACGAACACCTTCGCCAGATCTCCCTTGACGAGTTTGCCGTCAGGCCCGGTCATGAAAGTTTCCCCGTCCATTGTGGCTTTGTATAACTTCATCACCATGACCGTGCCGTATGGAAAAGGCTGTCCCTGCTTCGCCGTCGCGCCCGTCGTGTTCAAATAGAGATCGCGCACCTGCTTGGCCTCCGCCTTTTGCACCCCGGTCGCGAATTTCGGCCATGATTTATAGTCCGCCGGAAAGGCGAGTTCACCGTCTTTGGGCCTTCCCATTGAAGTTTTCGCAGCAGGAGGTCGGCTTGCTCATGCTGGGCTGATTGGAACCGGAGTCCATGCTGCTACATCCCCCAAGACCGAACACGACGATCGCGCAGGCTCCCCATCCGGTCATACCCCTCATCACGTGACTTTTTCGCCTCGTAGCCGACCTCCCTTTGTGAGTGGACCATACAGACCCTGTCCTGTGCACTACGGACTCATCCATGAATCGGATGTATGGGTCAGGCGCCGCCCTATCCCATCGAAAAGCAGGGGTAGAAGTACGCGACGCCTCACAGCGCAATCTGAAATTTGCTCACACTTCAAGCACCAGAGCCGTAGCCTGCTCAGCCTATACTTTTTCTGTGGACAGTTGCAAAAGTTCAGTCGAGGTGGGATCGTAGAAATTGCTCGAGTTCCGCGAACACC
The DNA here is from genome assembly GCA_013696305.1 of Nitrospira sp. Lineage (GTDB taxonomy): Bacteria > Nitrospirota > Nitrospiria > Nitrospirales > Nitrospiraceae > Nitrospira_A. Next base: position 7,715 of record JACCYV010000124.1, on the reverse strand, counting down.
TGCACGCGGTCCTGCTCGCGGCTCAACGCCTGATCGGCGAAGGGGAGTTCCACATAATGATAGGTCGTCGCCTTGGTCGCCTTCAAGGCTTCGGCCATGTCGCGGCTATGAGAGACCGGTACGGCGCGATCCATCGCACCGTGCATCAGCAGGAGCGGCGTGCGGAGGTCCTGCGCATGGTACAGCGGTGACGCATCCCGCAGGCGATCGCGATCACTCCACCAGGAGCCGATGCGCGACTCCACGACCTGCTTTTGATTCAGATACCAGCGGCTGTCGGCCACGATCTGCGAAAGGTCCGTCACGCCGCCCAGGCTGGCTGCGCAGTGATAGAGATCAGGCCGCTTCACGGCTCCCATCAACGCCGCATACCCGCCATAGCCGGCTCCGACGATGCAGATGCGGTCCCTCTTTGCGAGGCCGGTGTGAACCGCCCATTGCACGCTGTCGGTCAGATCGTTTTGCATCTCGAGACCCCAGCGCTGGAACCCGGCCCGTACAAACTCGTCTCCATAGCCGTCCGAGCCGCGAAAGTCGACCTGCAAGATCGCCCACCCCCGGCTGACGAACCACTGCGTCCAGTAGTTGAACGCGTCGCGTTCGTGCGAGGCCGGCCCTCCATGGGGGAAAAGGATAAGGGGAAGCTGGTACGGAACTGATCCTCGGGGGACCGTGAGGAGGCCATGCAATTCCTTCCCGTCACTCGCCGTCCATGTGACGGGTTTCGGAGCGGGCAGATCGGCTCCTTCGAGGTCCGGATACGTCTTGCCCAGCAGCACCATGCGCCCGTCGCGCTCATCGAACAGGAAAAACTGCGGAGGGTGGGCCGGACCGCCGGACTTCACGACATGCAACCGCCCGTCGGCACTGCTGCTGTGGATGACATTCGACCGCTCAGGTATGGTCCGGTCGATGCGCGCCTGCAGGCGTTGGGCGTCGAAGTCCCAGAATAAAACACGGAGATCGTTCTCGCTATAGCGGACGCCGATGACCTTGCGGCGTCCCGTTGCATACACCAGCTCGCCGGCCAAATCATACTTCGGATCAGCGGCCACGAGGATGCGATCAACCGAGGCATCCCCGGCAATGTTGACCTTGAAGATCGCCGCCTTTCCCCGGTGTTGATCCCTCACATAGAGCCAAGCGGGATCGGCGTCGAAGGCCAACGGCATCAGACCCGTTTCCTTGGCCATATCGTACCCGGCAAACTCGCGCCATTTATTGGATCCCGGAGGTTTGACGATGACGCGCACGGTGGTTTCGAATCGGCCGACTCCGGCCCGGATTTGCCCCTCGCGATCCGCGGTCCACTGCAAGACCGTGCGCGGGCCGCTCTGCAGTCCTGGATTGGTCTCCACGAGCTGCCGCTCGCCGGAATACACGTCGAGCTGGTACACATCCGGCGACAGTGGCCGTTCGGTGTCGAGCGCGGTTAAGACATGCTTCGGATCTCCTGGAATCCCGCCTATCATGCGGTCCTGCATGTGTGAGAAATAGTTTTCCCCGGGAATCTGCAGGGAAGCAGCCTGCTCAAGGAGATTGTCGTTCCGTTGCGTGCCGTCCCGGTTCACCGCTATGAGCCTGGCTTTCGCCGAGTCGGTCGTCCCGCGCATACCGGCAATCAGGATCCAGACCAGCAGGCGTTCATCGTTCACCCATCGGAACCAGAGGATGGAGGACTTGTGATTGTCCGCAGTCACGACCTGTTGCGTCTCCTGGCCGGTGACGGGTCGGGTGTCCAGATAGGTCTGCCCGTTTTGATTGCGGAGGACAGCCAGATGCCGGCCCGACGGGGACAATTGGAGTGATGCGATGCGCGGGAGAGCGGCGAAGGCTTCCACGGGCGGAGGGGTGGGGCCTGCGTCGGCGTGGGCAGAGTTCACGTGCAACAGAAGGAATAGAATGGCAAGCAGTCTGTACATGGGCGCGCACGGTTCTATCCCAAAGGTGACTAGGACATATCCATCCTGGAACGCGCGACAGATCAATTTATCACAGGCCCGCCGGTAGGCGTCTATCCCATTTTTGTGAGCCGAACAACACAGAATGAGAGAAACCTCCTTCTTGATACGGAGGCAAGGAGCGTGGTTCTACACCTTGCGCCCCGTGTACGGCAGCCCCCGGTACAATCAGTTCGGCGATGCTGGACAATCCCGCAGGATGGTCCCAAAGGCGACCTTCTTACCCACCCAACCATGGCGCAAGGCCCGCCTTATCCCAGGTGGCCGCAGCGAAGTCCACGGCGCGAAGAATAATGAGCGCCATGTTTGTGAACGTCGGCGAGACGGTGAGCCGGCAGTGTCGTGGAGGCGAAGCGTCCAGTTACGTACCTTGAGCCTCCGTGAAATGCGAAAACAAAGCTGGCGGACTTTTTCAACCATTCTGCTAGAACAGTCCCAATGTCACCCCCGCATAAAACGCCCGGCCATAGCCCGCGAAGAATAATGTTTTGTTCGCATCCGCCGTGCTGTCCGCCACGACGTTGCCCGAAGCCGCGTACTTCTTGTCGGCGATGTTGTCCAATTCCGCAAAAAACTTCGCAAACCGTATCCACTTGTTGTTCTGGAACTCGAAGTTCTTGTGGATGTTCAGATTGACGATCCAGTAGGCGGGAATGCCCACCGTATTGTTGTTGTTCAAAAAATAGGTGTTCATGTAATTGGTTTCCACCCATCCGCCCCAGCCGGTGCCGCGGTGATCATAGGCTTCCTTGAAATTGAGCACGTCGGTCGGCACGTTCGGAACAAACTTGCCGTCCCTCACGAAATTTGTCGGCACGCCGCCCGACAGGAACTTGTCGGTGAAATTGATGTAGTGGGCGTCGATATGGGTATAGGCGCCGGACAGCCGCCAGCCGTTCGATGGCCGCCAGTCATAGAACAACTCGATCCCCCTATACTGCGATGAATCCGCATTGATCGAAGCGGTGCCTCCGGTGTTCGACACGACTTGTGTGATGATTTCGTCCTTGAAAAACGTGATGAATCCCACCAGTTGCACTGTCAGGGTCTTGTGCAACCGCGACTCCGTGCCGAGTTCCACGTTCAGATTCTTCTGGGGTTTCAGGTCGAAGTTGGTCCCGGCGAGGCCGGTGAAGGGATTGGTCAACAGGTTGCTGAACCCCGGAATCCCATACCCGGTGGAGGCGCGGGCCCAATGGCGATAGCCCTCCGCCGGCTTCCAGGTAATCGACATCTCCGGCGCCCAGTTGGAAAAGCTGCGCTCGGCACCAACCCGGCCGCTCACGGCGCCGCCCGTGTAGTTGATCGTTTGCACGCTCACGTGTGATTGTTCAAACCCAAGGCCTGCGGCAACAGTCCAGGCCGGAGCCACTTCCAGTTCTTCCCGGAATCGCCCGCCGATGTTCCGGATCGTACCCCGACTGTTCTGCGCCAAGGTCTCGCGGGTACCGAAGAAGTCTTGTAGATTGTTGAAGGTATTGCCTTCCTGCTCCATCTGATTCACAAAAAAGCCGACGTAGCTGCGCAAGGGCATATCGAGCAAACGCCCGTCGTGCCGCAAATCGGTGTAATGCTTATAGTTCGGATTGATGTTGTCGGTGATTTGCGTAAAGGTCTGGTTGATGTCTTTGACGTCGTAGTCGGCTTCCATGGTGAGCACCGTATTGGCATCGATCTGATGTTCATAGATTCCGCCGAGAATGTTGCGGCGGTCCAGACGACGCTGTCCCAGCAACACCGCGTTCGTGGCGTTGTTGATACCGCCCGCCTGGCGATGATCGGCATTGAATTGATCGACGGTTAGCCTGGTCGGCACGCGCGAGTCCAGCCAGTTGGTGATGGCTTTGAAGTACAGATTCTGCTTGTCGTCCACTTTCACACGAAAATTGAAATTCATCGTCTGCGTGCTGTAATCGCTGTGCCGGATGAATCCGTCCTCGATCACGTTGCTCCCAAAGAGCGAGACATCCACATTGGTGTACTGCTTGCCCACCGCGAACCCGTATTTCTGATATCCATACGAACCGCCGCTGACGAAACTTTCGAAACCATTGATATCGCTCCCGCGCCGCGTTCTGAAATGCACCATGCCGCCGAGCGCATAGTTGTCATACAGCGACGACGAGGCGCCTCGCGTGACTTCCACGCTCCGCATGAACCAGGGATCGTGGATATCCAACCGCGATAATCCGTCGGACTGGGTTTGAATGAACCCGTCTTCGTACATCTTGATATCCCGGACGGCGAACGAGGTTTTGACCCCTGACCCGCGAATGGAGATGCTGAAGTCTCTCGGCCCGTTGGCCTGCCGCAGAACCACTCCCGGCAGAGATTCCATCGACTCTTTAAGCGTCCTGGTCGGCTGGGACTCAGTCTCAGACTGCTCGGTGGCTGAGAGCGTGATACCTTCAGGCCGCCGCTGCACACGGTTGCTCACGATGCTCACATCGGATAGCTCATATTGCGGGAACGGTTCTGCGAGGATTGGCTCAGGCGAATCCTGGACGACCGCCGGTTGATACGGCACGGCCGGCGCGCCTGATTCCGGTTGCTGATGCAGGTCCTCAAGCTCATGGAGGATTTTCAGCAACTGATCACGCAAGTCACGCTCGCGCGCGCTTTTCTCCACCGAAGGCTCATCCTGGGCGAACGAATGGGATTCAGTAAGGGACGGAGCTACCATCACGCTACAAAGAACAACGACATACATTGGGAATGATCGAAAACGGATCCGCATGCGCCTCCTCCCGGCAAACCTTGCCTAAGACAGCACAGGTACACCCTGGTTGTCCCTGTCAGACCGGACGGCAAGAGCGACTGAAACAACTTGTCAGTTTGATTTGAATTTAGGACTGAACGGGAGGCGCACGAGAGGCGGTGGGGAATCCAGGGCCGCATGCGATGACCGTGTGGTCGCGCTCGACGAAGAACGCGACCATCAGAAACGGGTGAGGCACAACGGCCGAAGGTCCCGCATCCGACGTGGGGTTAGCCTGGCAGGCCCAGGCGCAGAAGCTGGAGTGAGAGACCGTCCCGCCATGGTGATGGCCTGATGCATGCGGCTCGGCATGATCGAATGCACAGGCGACGGAGAAGGCGGCCAGGATCAGATAGATCCCGGCGAGGAGACCGGCAAGTCCGACGAATGAGTTCTTTTTGCGGCTCATTGCATCATGCCCTGCAGCACCCGGACGGCTCGAGGGGCATCCCAGTCGCGAGGCCCGACCGCGCGTCCCACTAACATACCCTGTCGATCGATAAGCACGGTGGTCGGCAACGCGCGCACCAGGTAGGCCTGAGAGATGTCCTGATCTTCATCGAATAAGACCGGGAGCTGCACATTCAAATTGGTCAGAAAATGCTTGATGCCGTCTCGTTGCAAGTCGGTCGTGATCGTCAGTAAGGCGAACCGCCCGGGGTCAAGCTTCTGCCGCAGCCGCTCGAACGCCGGCATCTCTTCCTTACAGGGTCCGCACCAGGTGGCCCAAAAGTTGACCAAGACCAGCTTCCCCTGCAAGTCGGCGAGTTGAACCGACCGGCCATCCAATGTTTTCAGATCGAACGGCGCTGCGGCGGATCCCGGCGACACTCGTGCGATGTGTAAGGCCGTCAGAAGATCGTCCGCCCATACTGGATCAGCGACCAATCCTAAGACCAGCGCCAGCACGATGCCGCCCACCGCTCTGGTGTGCATCATGTCCATCGAAGCGCCCGGGTTACCGTTTCGACTCAGCTGCCATTTGTGCGGCCGGAATTCGCACAGTCTGCATCACCATCCTATGACTCGGCATGCCGTGCTCCATCCAGGCCAGGGCAAACAGCCCTTCCGCATTCACCGCCACCGTGGGAGTCTGACTTTTTTTCTCGTTCAATTTGTGGGGCGTGGTAAATGTCTCTCCTCTGTCCTGTGACAGGCTCATGACAATATCCCGCTTGACCGGCGCCTGCTCTTCCCACACCACCACGATCCGCCCATCCGGATCGACGGCAATTTGTGGATGGTCGGGAAATGTCGCCTTCGCGCTATTGAGTTTCCGTTTTGGCGAGAAGGTCTTGCCGCGATCGTCCGAAGCGGCGATGTACACGGCGGGGATCTCGTCCGTCCCTTCCGTATACCAGACGACATAGAGCCGGCCCTGTCGATCCACCGCCATGGAGGCTGGTCGATGAGGGCAGGCCGGAAAGACCCATTGATCGTGTCCGACAATGACAGGCGCCTCGAACGTGTCGCCGTGGTCGATCGAGCGTGCGACGACGGTTTCGCGGACATTTCCTTCGAAAATTTTTCGCCAGGCGACATAGACCATGCCGTCAGGACCGGTGGTAATCGCCGTTCGGCAGCACACGCACGTTCCTTCATCCAGCTTAAGATTTTTCGTGACAGTCACACCCCGATCCACCGAGCGCGTCACATAGGTTCCGGGCTCTTTTTTCCCCTCGCGTCCATCGATCCACGACAGATGCAGCCGGCCATCCGAGTCACGATGCAAGGCATCGAAGGTATGTTGAATGACACCCGGATCATCGTTTACCAACAGGGACGGCTGAAACGTCTGTCCACGATCGGTGGAACGGCTTAAACGCAGCTCGGTTGCGAGAGGCTGCTGCGGAGTTGCCTTGGAATGCGTCAATCCCCAGGTCACAAACACCTCGTCCCCGTGCACCACTAGAGCCGGAGCTTCCTGCCTCCAATAGGGCACGTCCTCGGAGCGATTAATTCGAACCGGCGAACCCATCGGCCCGCCCGGCGCCGTACTGCGGGCGTAGTAGACGGAGCGGACTTCCTTGTCCTCTTCCAGCCAGACCATCGAGACAAAACCCTGTGAGTCCACCTGCACAGAAGGACCCACAACGCTCTTGACCTTGTGTTCGGTCACAAACTTCTGACCAAGTTCGTACGGCACGGTCGACTCGGCCCGTGACGTCGCAAACGGGATCATCAAACTCAGACTCAGCGCGAGCAGCCAGCCGGTATTTCTTGTCGGGCGCCTCATCTTCGCTTCTCCCGCTCCATTTGCTGTGTGAATCATTCAGTTTCCACTGAATACGATCAGCTATTCAGGCGCGTTCTCACTCCGTCGAGCCCTACCAGGCCAAGCCGTCTGAAAATCACTCAGAGCCCTGCAGGATGTTCAAAATGGTCGTTCAGCGCGGCCGCAGCAAGCGAAGTGGCGAAGCGTCCCATTCTCACCCACCCACCCCGAGCCTGCCGAGACAGGCTCTGATCCCGTAGCGTACGTTGAGCCGCTGAGGTTCACGACGCGACGATTAAGGAGCGTCACGTTTGTGCACGCCGCCGAGATGGTGAGGCGGCAGTGTCTTGCGAGAACAAAAGCTGGCGGCCATTTTCAACATCCTGCTTCAACATCCCGCTACCGATTCAAACTGTAGCTGACCGGAAGATGCAGCACCACCATCGGAGCCTTCAGCTCGTGCTTCATATGGAGCGGGCAGGCGCGCCGCACCGCTTCAATGGCCGCCTGGTCCAGCGACTCGTGCCCGGAACTCTTGACCACTTCGACATCTTTGAGATGCCCGTCTTGACGGATGGACACCTTCAGCACGACCTTGCCTTCCCAGCCGTTCAGGCGAGCGGTGCTGGGGTACTGTCGCAATTCAATAATGCGTCGATGCAACGATTCCGCCAGCCAGCCATAATCAGCCTTGGTCGCCGGCTTCGGCTTCACCGCGCTGGCCACGACCTGATGTTCCTGCATCGTGGCCGGGTCCGGTTGTGCCGCCGCAACCGGCGCG
>JACCYV010000116.1 GCA_013696305.1 Nitrospira sp. | reverse complement strand
CCTGCTGATTGCTCAGGCGATTGGCTTCCCGCTGATTCAGCTGACCGCTGGCAATTCCCTGATCAATCCGCTGCTCTTGATTCGTCTGTCGCTGATCAATCTTCGGCGTATTCGCCTGGCCAAACGCTAATGACGTCGCGCAGATCGACAATTACCGCCGCACCCCAGATCATTTTCTTCATACATCCTCCTGTACGTTTGATTGTTGAACGCTCGCCGTTGCCTATCACAACGTACAAGGGCCTCTGATCGTTGACAACGAAATCGTCGGTTTTCGAAGGAGGCTCTCCGCGGGACCACCGAGATCCATGCCTGACAGGGACCTGATGTCACCGAATCTCATGAAAAAATGCCCGGGGCAAGTAGGGGAATCCGAACTCCACATGCAGGATGATAAGCAGCACGCGCACAAGACTCCGCCAGACACCCATCTTGAGAAACTTGCGAGCATCCGTCACGACCGGGGGAGCAAGGAGCACCGGCGTCGTCACTCGCAGCAACTTTTCGCAGAATGCTACGTCTTCCAGGATAATCTGATCGGGGAATCCGTGGAGTTGTTCAAACAAAGACCGCCGTACAAAGAGTGCCTGATCCCCGTAAATGATACGGCTCCTGGTACACCGAAAGTTGTCGAGTAACGAGATCATCCTGAGCCGCCAGTCCGACCCAGAAAACTGGTGAAGAAATCCTCCGGCCTGGATCACAATGTCCGACTCCAGAACGTTGAGCCGGCTCAACGCATGAGTCGGCAGGACCGTATCGGCATGGAGAAACAGCAGCCACTCGCCCCGCGCCATCCTGGCTCCTGCATTCATCTGTGAGGCCCGTCCTTGCCGTGCGCTGATTAACGTGAGGTGGCCGGGGATTGCACATTGGCGATCGAGCTGGAGTTGCCGGACAACTTCACAGGTCCCGTCGCTGCTCCCTCCATCGACGACGATGACTTCATAGTCACCGGCTTGCTCCAGCAGCTGTCCCAGCGTGGCGGGAAGCGCGCGCTCTTCGTTATATGCGGGAATGACGACGGAAATCATGCCGTTAACCAACTTGGAAGAAAGGTGCGAACATCCCCGGCCCAGGCAGAAGCATTTTCATCGATCGTCTCGAAAAGATCGCAGAGCGTCAGGACCATCGATTCAGTCAGGGCCAGATAGTCTTGCGTGCGCCGGCGAAGCCCTTCCAGGTCCGCGGTCCCGTCTGCCATCGCTCGCTCCAACACGCGCCGCCCGAACTCATGATGGGCCTCTTCTTGATGCAGGAGCATCAGACGCAGCCTGCGGAACGGCGCATGCCGTTTTTCCAGGCCGGTCTCGATACGAGTCAGAATCGCTTCTCCTAACCCTTCGAGAATCACCTGCTCGCCCAGGATACTTTCCAGCCACTCTCCTCGTTCAAGCGCCTCGGTAAGGAGCCGGCGATATTCTTCGAGGGCCGGCAGGAACGGAGAATCACCCACGTGGCGCGGAGCGAGCCACCCGATCGCTCCGCGAAAGATTACGGCATGCATTGCTTCCTGCCGCGACTGGGCCGTTAAAAACCGCTGTGTCTTGGAGTTCGGCGCAAGTGCCGCCTGGCTGTGGGCACAGGCATTCGCCATCCGTTCGCCATGTTCGAGAAAGGTCAGCAGCCGGGCGATCGGGACCCGTTCACCGGGCAATACCAGCATGTCATGCTCCTTTAGGGTTGAGGTGGCGGTCCATTTAAGCTCCAATCGTAGTCGAGAAATTCTACGGTGTAGTCGGCCGCCGACAGGTCCTGATTCAATGAAGTGTCCTGCACATACTCCCCTACGAAATTCAGGACTGATCCCGAGCGGGCTTCGAAATCCTTCGCAAACCATTTGAAGATCATCGACAGAAAAGCCACTTTTTTCGACCGGTTAAACTGATTGCGCGAAGGATCATTGACGAACTCACTCGTGACCCGATCGAGCTGTTGATTGAGTAGCCGGCCCTCGTATGCCCATGACTGGAGTTTCGGACAGGATGCCGAAGCGCAGACAATCGCGAAGTGCATCCGTGGTTCGTGGAACTGCGCGATCAGAATCTCGCGTTCCAAATTGTAAAGATTCACGGTCTGTCCGCCAACCTGATACTCACGCGCGATGAAATACTGATACCGGCCGAACAGAGTCCCCGGGGAAGAGTGGTCCAGAATGCCTTTGATCGCAAAGGCGTTGTAGGCATTGATCCAGAAGGCCAACCGGTCATGTGCCGCCCATTGGGTCGGATTCACTCGATCCAGCAGTGCCAGATACGACGTGAGATACCCCTGGCCCTGGATGGCTGGATAGTCAACCACCCCATCTCGAACGTGCGTACGCAACAGATTCTGCCACGCCTCATGGGAAAACTGGTTGGGAGGGATGGGATTGGAGGGAGTGAACGAGGTTGGAACGGTCGTACAACCTGTGGCTATGAGGAAGAGAAGGCCGATCACAGTCCGATGCATCGTAACCCATTCCTATTGGAACGACACTGGCGTCCGCCAAGCCGTCACCGGATGCCGAAGAATCGATCCTACCACCCGTCCATCAAGCCGGTTGCAGGAGGAGCAATCGGAACAGGCCTGAACCCTGTCCCGATCGAGGCGACTGAGGATCTCTCGATAAGACGACTCCCGGAGATTTCCCACCGGTGGGAAGGCCAAGCAAGGCGCCACGTTCCCTGATGCATCGATCGCAAGACTGTAGCGTCCGGCATCGCAGGGCTCCAGCCGCTGCCCTTTCAACCAGGTCACATTATCCTTGGCAAATTGCCGAAAATACCCCGGCGGGATCAGGTCCTCTTGCAGCAAATGTTCGAATACCTGGACGGCTCCCGATCGGTCATACACCAATGCAGGATCTTCTTTTCCATAAATCCCAACCTTCCAGTGATAGGCCCCCACCACCGGAATAAAGCCTCGCGATTTGGCAACTCGCACGACCGCAGGAACCTCGTCACGATTGACTTCGCTCACGATGCAGGTGAGAAATTTTGGGCCGGGATAGTCATCGAGCAAATCAAGTCCCGCCAAGACCAGCGGTAACTGATCTGCACCGCGAATCTGACAATATAGGACGCGATCCAGCGTGTCCAGGCTGATGGATAAGGGAAGGCGCAGCGCAGCAAACCTCGCCACGAGGTCTTTCGTGAGTTTGGTTCCATTGGTAATCACGCTCACGTGGAACCCTAGAGCAGACAGATCCTCAAGAACGTCTATGAGGTCGGAACGTAGAAGCGGTTCCCCACCTTGAACAAGAAGAAACCGAATGCCTTCGGCATAGAGGTTCCCAAAAATACTCCGGATCTCCTGCCGGTTGAGTTCGTATCGTCCCTGGTTTAAGGGTAAGGCGCAGTACCCGCAGGCTGAGTTACAGCGGAGAGTGACCTGGAAGGTGACCAATACCGGCTGCCTTCGCAGAAGGTTTGTGAGCGGCTTCGCTCGGATGGCGATCATCTTGAGAGCGTGTTTAAGGACCACAGGGGCGCGCTTTCTTCGAATGAGCACATTTGAACAGGTGTTGCCATTTTCTCCTGCTCCGTCCGCTGTTGTTCTGCACAATGTAACGCAATCAGCACAAATCTGTGCGATCCCACACCGTACACTCCTCTTTTGCAGGCATACGGCTTGCTGAAAGGTTCACCGGCACTCAGCTGTATTCACTAGGAGGATCGACATGAACGCTTATGCGCAGCCATCAATGCTCACAATGGTCGCCGCGACCCTCGCGGCAGTCACTTTGATCGTCACCCCGGCCTTGGCAAAAGAGAAGGTCGGAAAGCATTCGAAGCATGTCACCACCACCTCGGCAGCGGCAGCCGCTTCTCTATTGGGCTCTGTCCGGGAGCAGTCTCCCGCTTCAAAACCCGGCCGGCACGACTCCAAACCCGGCGTGGCCTGGAAAACAGTCGGCGGCACGGTCAAGAACATCCAGGGGCAAACCTACATGGTCGAAGACTTTGACGGTAACCACATGAAGGTGCATGTCGGGCAGGGTACCAAACACCTCCGAGGCAACAAGAAAGTCGGCGACACCATTCGGGCTGAAATTACCCACGGTGGCTTCGCAAACTCAATTCAATGACCAGCTGACGCTGCAAGACATCATCCTCTCGCCTGTGTCCTCGATCGGTCGACCCTGCACAGGTCAGCCGATCCGGATCTCATCTCCACTGTTCCACCGTCCCCTTACTTCGGTTTTTTGGCGAAGACAATATCGCCGTAATAGGCCACGGCGCGTTCTTTCGTGTTGTCCGTATCGCTCATAATCGCGACCCCGTTGATCGCGGGCGGCTCTTCGCCGAACGCCAGCCTATAATCATCATAGACGTTCCGCTCTTCTTCAATCCAGGAACCGACTCGCTGCGCGCCACTTTGCACCACAATCATCTTGGCAAAATCGGTGAACGCATTGTCCACGACCTTGCCGATCGGACTCGTGCCATCCCATATATAGTTAAGGGCGGCAATGGGAATGTCTCCCAAGAGGGCCTGCCCTGCCTTGTACTTCAATTTTCTTCCAAAGCTCACCTTGTCCGGCTCATAGGCAAATGTAATGTAGAGCCGCGCCGGATAATCGTCGCCGTCCTTGCGGTTCACGTTACCTTTCTGCAGCAAATTCTCCACTTTCCACCGCCAGCGCACGATCGGGTATTCACGCGGATCAATCTTCACCTCTTTGGTCAGTCCTGAGGCGGACGCCTCGCTCACGGCCTTGATCACAGGCGTTGATCCGTCCATCACCACTTCGTATGTCGTGTGCCGTTCCACCTTCTTGAAGGTCAGTGATTTCCATCCGTCCGGCAGCGCCACGCCTTCCGTTGCGGCTGAAAAATTTCCAACTTCCAGCAGCGTCGGTCCTTGCGTCAGGCCCACCGCCGCGACTCCCGACAGGAACATGAACAAAATAGGCCATGGGCGCAACATGTGGTGCCTTACCGTCTCAACCAGGCGAAGAGCCTGGTCAACAACATTTTCGTTCGTGGAGTGAAGTGAGCTTTGCGCCAGAGATTGACGACCTTCTTGTTGACTTCCGCTTGGGTGGGATAGGGATGAATCGTGGCGGCGATCGTTTTGACACCGGCTCCCGCCTTCATCAACACTGAGAACTCGTTGATCATGTCGCCGGCATGCGACGCCACAATGGTCGCACCGAGAATCTTGTCGGTTCCTTTTTGGATATGGACCCGTGCAAACCCCTCTTCCTCGCCGTCAAGAATGGCCCGGTCCACTTCATCGAGCTTGTACGTATAGGTTTCCACCTCAAGTCCCTTCTTCTTCGCTTCCGCCTCGTACAGGCCGACATGGGCAATTTCCGGCCTGGTAAACGTACACCAAGGCATGATCAACGAGTCCATGCCGGCATAACCGAGCCCGAAGGGATGCGGAAAGAGCGCATTTTGTATGACGATCTGCGCCATCGCATCCGCGGCGTGCGTGAATTTGTACCGCGAGCAAATATCGCCTGCCGCGTAGATGCGCCGGTTCGTCGTCTGCAGCCGGTCGTTCACGTTCACACCTGATTGATCATACTCGACCCCGATTGCCTCCAACCCCAGCCCCTGTATGTTCGGCGTACGGCCGGCGCCCACCAGAATTTCATCAACCGTCATGTCATACTCCTGCCCGTGAGAATTGACAGTCAGCCGCTTACCCTCGGCCGTCGTTCTAACCGTCAAACCCTTTCCGCAACAGAGCAACGTCACACCGTCGCGGCCCATTGATTGCTGGACGATCTCCGCCGCATCCCGATCTTCATTGGGCATGATGCCATGCATCGCCTCAATCAAATAGACCTGGCTGCCGAAACGGGCAAAGGCCTGGGCTAACTCACAGCCGATTGGTCCCGCCCCGATGACACCGATACGAGCCGGCAGTTCCGTCAACGAGAAGATCGTTTCGTTCGTGAGATACCCCGTTTCTTTTAACCCTGGGATCGAGGGAGCAGAGGCTCTCGCTCCGGTACAGATGGCCGCCTTCACGAAGGTCAACGTCCGATTCCCGGCTGCTCCTTCCACCATCACAGCATCCTGGCCGGCGAACCGAGCCTGGCCGATGTAGACGTCTACGCCCAGCGATTGGTAACGCCGGGCAGAATCCATTCGGCTGATCCTGGCACGCAGTTTTCTCATCCTGGCCATCGCCACGCCAAAGTCATATGTCACCCCGGCAGGAATGTACAGGCCAAACGCCGACGCATCACGTAATCCCGCCCACGCATTCGCCGCCCGGATGAGCCCCTTGGATGGAACACAACCCACGTTCAGGCAATCTCCACCCATCAGATGACGTTCGATGAGAGCAACCTTTGCACCCACTCCGGCCGCAATCACCGCCGTGACCAACCCTGCGGTGCCCGCCCCGATAACGACCAGGTTGTAGCGACCGCCGGGCTCAGGATTTACCCAATTGGATGGATGCACGTTTTCAACCAAATTCCGATTGTGTTCGTCATTCGGCAAAATGAGATGCTCGAACTTAGTATTCATCGGATGCAGGTTCCTCTGTATTCAGCAGGCATTGGCGTCGACTTTTCCCATGCCCATCCGTCGTACGGTTCAAGTTGGCCTGCCGGCCAACCTCCTATAGAAAATGGGCACTAGCGCCAGTAGGCCCAGCAACGTAAACGCCACCAACACATTGGGAGAAGCGATTTCCTTGAGCGAATTGATCGTGCCGAGCTGGCGGCCCGCGTAGGCGAAGACAAAACTACCGGGGATGATACCCAACGATGTTGCGGCCATGTACGATCCGATCCTGACTCGGGTCAGGCCTGACACCATATTGACCAGGAAGAATGGGAACAGAGGAATCAGTCGAAGAGTTATGAGGTAACTGAACGCGTTCTTGGCAAAGCCCTCTTGAATGGGACCGAGCCGACTCCCGAATTTGCGCTCCACCCAGTCCCTCAAAAGATACCGCGCCACGAGAAAGGCCAACGTCGCTCCCACCGTCGCACCAACATTCACATAGAGGGTACCCAATACACTGCCGAATAGAAATCCTCCAGCCAAGGTCATGATGGTCCCGCCAGGCAATGACAGGCCGACGACCAGGCAGTACGCAAATACAAAAATAACCACCGCTGCTGAATAGTTGGCTTCCGTGAATGCGAGCAGATGATCCCGATTGGACTTCAGCCCTTCGAGCGATAGGTAGCTACCGAAGTCGAAATAAAGAAATGCTGCGATTCCGAGACCGACTGACAGGCCCAACAACAATTTGCCGAAGCCACCATTATTCTGAGATGTGTGCGACTCTATGGAGGTAGTGTGTGCATCCTGGCTCGGTATCATGTTGTCTCCGCTCTTAAGTGGCAATTCTCACTCCCCTGGAAAGACCGTGCCCGTTTGAGGAAAGAGAGACACAGAGCTTACAGAAAGAGACGACTGTTTGCATCACCCAACCTGATGGACGAATGAAAGACCCGCCAT
>JACCYV010000106.1 GCA_013696305.1 Nitrospira sp. | reverse complement strand
GTGAAATTCACGACGGGATTGTTGGGAGCCGCAAGCACATTCCACCCGAATTATGATACGAGCCAAGATACCAATTCAGCGCATGCCGGACGGAACGTGGAAAGCGGGTCCGTGCTTCATTCAGATTGACTCAGTGCGACAGATTCCTCTTTCAACCGTGCCGCAAGAGGAGACGGTAGACGATCTTGTCGAAACTATAATGGGCCAGGCCCTCCTCTCCCTCGACAAGAATGGCCGACGGGGCACCTCAGAACCGATTCAATGGGAGATCACCGTGGATCGCGTGCCCTATTGCTACCGCTGCGTTCAGCCCATGCAGGAGACCCCGCAAGAATCAGGCGTTCCGACCGTCACAGACCATTCCGATTGGAGGTGTGGACAGTGCGGAACGGTCCTGCAATTGCGTTAGAATCCGACGAATCGCAGGGATAAGAAGTGTCACGATTGGCAGCCCGCATGTGCGCCGCCGAGTCAATAGTCCCATCCCTGGAGCCTCCTCATAATCCGCCCCCACCCATTCGTTCGCGTGTTGATAGGTCTACGATTCCGAATTGAAGCATTCAGTTTTGGTTAATTTGATCATCATCCCCGCTATGCTCAGGACACCAGCATGCACGAAGCCACATAGGGTGATTAATCATGTCAATGGAGTCGGCGTGATGTTTCGAGTGAGATTCCGACCGATTGCCGCTCAGACGCTCTGCGGGAGCACCGCCGGCGGCCTCCCTCAGTTATCAGATGCGGGAACCCGCGCCCGCGTCGTTCGTGGCGCATGACGTATTCAGATCAACTTAACCGTGAGCGGTTGTAGTCGTATCTACTCACTACGATGTGAGACGATAGATTATAACGAAGCCATGCCCGGTCAATCTCACACCGCACAGCCTGCTGGGCAGGATGTGGCACCCAGCGCAGGAAAGGAACTTGTGAACTCTGTACGCGCCATCCAAATCTATACAGACGGTAGTTGCCTCGGGAATCCCGGTCCTGGGGGCTGGGCCTACATTATTCAAGACGGCGATCAGCGAAAGGAGGCCTCCGGCCACTGTACGGAGACCACAAACAACCGTATGGAAATGATGGCCGCCATCGAGGCGCTGAAGGCCCTCGCTCCTTCCCAGTCGGTGGTGCTCCATTCGGACTCTCAACTATTGATCAAGACCATGACCCTGGGCTGGAAGCGGAAAAAGAACCAAGACTTGTGGGCCGAGTTGGATCGGCTCGCCGGCGTGCATCACATCACCTGGCAGTGGGTGCGCGGTCATGACGGGCATGTGGAAAATGAAGCGTGCGATACTCTCGCGCAACGAGCTGCCGCCGTCGCCAGATCCTCGCGTTGAGAGCAAGCGTACAAAAGGACGGTATGCAGCTCCTGAAGGTCGGTCGCTAGCATGTTAACGTCGCTCAGATTTAGTGTATCCATGCGAACCAGGCATAACCTCCTTTCACATCGCACGAAACATCTCAAGGCCGGTTAGGACGGACCCATACGCCCAGCGGGCATAAATCAATTCATTACAGAGCGGCGATATGCCATGCGCAGCTTCTCCTGCTCAGCCTTGAACCGTCGATCGCCTTGTAAGGCGCTCCAGCTTATTATCCAGCGCAGCGAAATCTTCCAACACCTCGATATCTGACTTCAGGAAAAGCTCCCGCATCGCGAGGGCGCCATGCCCACCGACAGAGAGATGAGAAACGGGACTCACCTCCTGAGCTAAGGCCTGGATTACTTCCGTCGCCTTCGTTTCGGAGAGGGCGAGGGGGAAAGAAATGATCGTGAGATCCGGGTCAACATCGTGGCAGAGCTTAGTCAGGGCAGTCACGGGGACATTGGCTCCCAGATAGTATACCCGGCACCCCCGCACGCGGCATCGATAGGCGACGGCCAGGGCGGCAATGTCATGTTCCTCACCGGGTGGACAGGCCACAACCACTTTCGAACCGAATTCGGCTACTGGTAGCTGATTCATGGCGGAAAAAATCTTCTGCTGGATGTGCTTCGTGACGTAATGTTCGACGGCCACATTCACCCGGTCATCGTGCCAAAGGCGCCCGACCTGCTCCTGAAGCGGAAGCAAGATGCCGTGAAGCGCTTCTTCGAACGGAACCACCGCGACCGCTCCGTTCAATCGTTTTTCAAAGGTAATGCGGTCGAACGGATCCAGCGCTGACAGCAACTCTCGCAACAGGCGATCGAAGGTGTTGTCGATGAAGGAAGCGCGAGGCGAAGCGGCTCGCAGACGATTCAGGAGTTCCTCCCGTCCCAATCGCGCGAGGTCCCCGATGGAAGCACCGGCATCCAGCTGTTCTTTCAGGTAGCGTAGCAGCGCAACATCCTCGTCTGAATAATTGCGGTAGCGGTTAGCCCCTCGCGTCGGTTTCAGGACTCCAAATCGGCGTTCCCATACCCGGATCACGTCCTTCGATAGTCCTGTGAGCTTTGCAACCCTATGAATTCTGTGGAGATTCATGTGTAAATAAAATTATACTCAGATGTCCAATGTTTGTCAAATATTAATTCATTTAACTATTGACACATTGGGCACAATGGCGTTATACATTTGACATACTTGTTACAAACATTGAACATGCCTTGCGGAGGTGATATGGCCACATCGGCTGCATTAGGAGAGTGGGCGGGAGAGAATGAGCGACCAAACGAATCCCCAAATGTATCCGACAAGGCGTTCTGCAGTCGATGCGCGGGACTCATGGTGCAGGATTTCTGCACGGATCTGCTCAATAGCACCGGTGAGAT
>JACCYV010000066.1 GCA_013696305.1 Nitrospira sp. | reverse complement strand
TGGCTCTGGCTGGGGCGCGGCCAGGCCCGTCGAGTAACGTGTGGCTCTTGTGTCTGAGATCGATCGTCATGAAAACTCCTTCTCTACCGCCACGGAAGGCTATCGTTCAAACATAGTCTTTGATGGGTCGCAAACTTTCGCACAGATGGCCGTAAGGGGTCATTCTGCCGGGTCTGAAATAGGCTGTGGGATTGGGGTAGAGATGTGAATGGAGGTGCGAGACATGCGATAGACGGTGTGTGACGTGAGAAGGAAGCCGGGCTCCATACGACGATGTTGCCCGGCCTCGTCCGGCTAATGTTTCTCTTTCTTGTCGTGCTTTTCGTGTTTGGCTTCCGTGTCGATGATGGTTCCCGAGGCGGCATCGATATGGACCTCAGTGACTTTACCGTCGGCTCCCAGCACTTCAACTTCCCAGACCGTCTTGTCGTGTTTCTTCTCGAGCTCGGCATCGACCACCGTGCCGGGCACTTTCTCCATGGCAGTCTTAATCGCTTGATCGATAGTGACCTTCGCGTCCTTCACCATGTCGGCGACGTGACCTTCGTCGTGCTTGCTTGTGTGTCCCTTATCACTCCAGGCCGGGCTACTGGTAAAACAGAGGGCACCCACTATGAGCGCGGGTACTGCAAGATGCTTGATCATCATCATCTCCGATCGTATGGGGAACGGTTATTGGGGTTTGGCCTGGCCATGCGGGTTTGCGCCTGGGGCGTTACTCTCATGCGGGGTTTTTCCATGGGGAGCATCATAACCACCCTTATGCTGTTGCATGGCCTTGTCGTGCTCGGCCTGCTGCTTCGTACGCTGTTCCGGGGAGAGGAGCGCCATGGCATCCCGTCTCGTCTTGAGCGACAACAGGCGCAGCCCGATTTGAATATCTTCGCTCTGCTTGAGCTTGCTTTCGATGGCTCCCATGTCCGTCTTCTCGTCCTCCATCAGCGCCTTGAGTTCCCGTTCGGCTACCTGGATATCGGCCTCCATCTTGATGCGGCTTTTGTCGAGGTTCAGTTGCATGTCTTTGAGCTTGGTCACTTGTTCGGCGCTCAATCCGATGTCTTTTTCATGCTTGAGGAAATGACGGATGAGGTGGCCTGCGCCTCCATGCATCATCATTTCCATCATGCCGGAGCCCGAGCCGTGCCGGCTTCCTTTTTCGTACTTATCGCCGTGGCCGCCGTATCCGCCTTCGGGATTCGCCCAGGCAGGGGAGAGCGTGAGGGCGCAGGCGATGGCCGACGCAGTGGCAAGGGTGAATAGTTTCGTCGTCATTCATTCCTCCTTCGGTTAGGTCGATTAGTGTCCGGTCAGCCCGCGTAACAGCCCCTGATCACCGGTGAGGGCATTCACCATAAATTGAACTGCCAGCGCGGCAAGCAACAAGCCCATCAAACGTGAAATAATTTTCTCCGCGATGGGATTAAGCCACTTCGCACCGCTTGCGCCGATCGCTAATATACTGTAACTCGCCAATCCCACGAGTACAAGGCACCCTATCAAGACCGCGCGCAACATCAATGAGGTGGCCTGCGCCTCCAGCAGGATTACCGTCGAGATCGCGGCCGGTCCCGCCAGCATGGGGATGGCGAGCGGTGTAATGGCGATGTCGTCTTTGTTGGTTCCGGCGGCGGTTTCCGCCGCGGTTTCCTGCACCGTGGATCGTTGCGCGCGCAACATGTCCAATGCCACCAACAAGAGGATGAGTCCGCCAGCGATCTGTACCGCCGGCAGGGTAATGCCCAGTAATTTAAAAATCGTCTGTCCGAATAAGGCGAAGCCGGTCAAAATTCCGATAGCGACTACACAAGCCATGCGAGCGGTTCGCAGTCGCTGTGCCACGGAGTTGCGCGGCGTCATGGCGAGGAACGCCGGGACCACGGCGATAGGATCGACGATGACGAACAGCGAACTGAACGCGAAGAGCGCGTATTCGACGAGAGTCATGGGTGAGGATGGCCTTGGTGCACGACGGGTCAGGATGAGCTGCGTCGCGACGCGACGAGGATTTCAGCTCGCGGATCGCTATGGCGGGCACGCCCCAGTTGTTCATACAGCGCCCGCTCTTCGTCGGACAATGTGGTCGGCATGACGATCTTGAGCTTCAGAAACAAATCTCCCTGATCACCGGTGGCGGTCGGCAGTCCCTTGCCCTTCAGCCGGAGCTTGCTGTCGGCCTTGCTGCCTGCGGGAATTTTTACCTTCACCGGTTCCGTCAGGGTGGGGGCCATGACTTCTGCACCGAGCGCCGCTTCCCACGGCCATACCGGTAGCGTGACCTGCACATCGAACCCTTTTTGCCGGAAAATGCCGTTGGGTTGAATATGCACACGGAGATAGAGATCGCCAGGTTTGCCTCCATTCATTCCCGGCTGGCCTTTACCTGCGATGCGGACGCGAGTGTCGTGTTGAACGCCCGCCGGAATGTGAACTTCGATGGTGCGTTTATCGGTTTGCGTGCCGGAACCGCCGCAGACGATGCAGGGACGACCGCGTACGATGGCACTGCCGCCGCAGGCCTTGCAGGTGATGCGTTCGGTGAGATCGATGCGCCGGGAGACGCCTCTCAGGACATCGCGGATGGTGAGTTGAACATCTGTTTCCAGGTCTTCCCCGTCGGCGGCGAAACCGGGAGCCCCACCGCCCCGACCTCGACCGCCGAAAAAGGTGTCAAAAATATCGCCGAAATCCCCGCTAAATCCTCCGCCCCCAGGCCCCCCCTGACCCCCGGCCTGCTGACGCGCTTTCTCATGGGCCTCGGCTTGCTCCCAGTTCTGACCGTACTGATCGTATTTTTTTCGCTTGTCGGGATCCGACAGCACCTCGTGCGCTTGGTTCAGTTCCTTGAACTTCTTCTCCATCTCCGTTTTTTTGGCCCCCGTATGGAGATCGGGATGAAATTCCCGGGCCCGGCGGCGAAACGCCTTCTTGATATCGTCTGCAGAGGCGCCGCGTGGGATACCGAGGATGTCGTAGTAACCGCGTTGTGCTGTAGCCATCAGTGTCAGTCCATGGAAGGATTATCGGTACGCGCAGGCAAAGAGCGTAAACGTTTCAGGAGCTTACGAGGTCTCCTGATGCATTGCAAGCGAACTCGCGGTTTTTCTCCTTCGCTCTTCCTGCCTCTCATGAAGAGATAAGGAATTGGCTGATGCAGTCAAGAGGGAGGGCCTGTGGCCATGTCGACACGATGGTCGTTTATGAAGAGGTGCAGGTTGTTGAGGGGGAAAAAGAGCCACACCGCTAAGCCCGGTTTTCCGTCGGTCTCTCGCGCGGTACGTACCACCAGCGGGAGGCGGCCGACCCGGCAATGGAAGAGCAGGTCGGCTCCGAGGTCCTCGACGAGTTCCATCATCGCCTGCACCCGAACTGCGCCGGCTTCTTCTTGCAGCCGGATGTCTTCCGGACGGATGCCGAGGGTGACGGCGGATTCGGTCACAACTGGGCGTGATAACACAGCCGCCGGCAGGGGGATGTCGATGTCCTCACCCCGAAAGAAAATCTGATCATGTTGCCTCGTCAGGGACCCGGTCCAAAGGTTCATCGGCGGCGTCCCGATGAAGGAGGCCACAAAGGGGTCGGCCGGTACGGCATAGATGTGCCGAGGCGCGTCGACTTGCCGAACCCGGCCGCCTTCCAGCACGACGATGCGATCGCCCAGCGTCATGGCTTCGACCTGATCGTGGGTGACATAGACGATGGTGGCCTGTAGCCGCTGCTGTAATTTCTTCAACTCGATTCGCATAGACGTGCGGAGTTGAGCATCCAGGTTGGACAGGGGCTCATCGAACAGAAACAGTTTGGGCTTGCGCACGATCGCCCGTCCCATCGCGACACGCTGCCGCTGACCGCCGGACAGGTCTTTGGGTTTCCGGTCCAGCAGGGAATGAATGTCCAAGAGTTGCGCGGCTTCGGCAATCCGGGCGTCGATCACGCTCCGTGGGGTGCGTCGTATTGTGAGGGCAAAGGCCAGGTTCTCGCGTACCGACAAGTGTGGATAGAGCGCGTAATGCTGAAAGACCATTGCGATGTCGCGCTCCGCCGGCGGGAGATGATCGACGACGACGCCGTCGATGAGCACCTGGCCGGATGTCTGGGCATCGAGGCCGGCAATGATGCGCAACAGCGTCGACTTACCGCAGCCTGATGGCCCGAGTAAAATCGTGAAACTCCCATCAGAGACCTGAAGCGAGATGTCGCGCAGGATGATCTGATCGCGATACGATTTTGAGAGTCCACGTAATTCCAGTTCAGCCATTGCCTTAGCCCTTCACCGCGCCGGCGGATAGTCCGCTGACGATCCAGCGTTGGCACAATAACACGACCACAATCAGCGGGAGCGTCGCTACGACCGAAGCCGCGGCCAATTCGCCCCAGGGCATGGTGAACTCGCCTTGGAATAGCGCGATGCCCACCGGAAGCGTCTGTCGCTCCGGTTGGGTCAGGATCAGCAAGGCGAAGAAAAATTCGTTCCAGGCATAGATCAGAATCAGAATCGCGGCGGTAAAGATTCCCGGCGCCGCCAGAGGGAGTGTGATGCGCAATAACGTTGCCCAGGGACCGCAGCCATCGACGCGCGCGGCGTCTTCCAGTTCAAGCGGCAGTTCCTTGAAGAAGCTGGCCAGAATCCAAATGGCGAGCGGCAGGGTTAGGGCCACATAGGGAAGCACGACGCCCCAACGGTGGTTCAGCCCGCCGAGGGCATCGAGCAGGCGCCAGACGGGGCCGGCGATGGCCATTTGGGGAAACATCGAGACGCACAACAGCACCGCCAGGATGCCTTGCTTGCCAGGAATAGTGAGCCGCGCCAGAGCATAGGCGGCCGGGATCGCAATTAGCAAAGCCAGTACGGTCGTCGAGCCGGCCACCACGACGCTGTTGGCCACGTAATCGAACAGATGATGGTCGAAGAGAGCCGAGCGATAAAAATTCAGGCTGCCCGATGGCCACCAGGTGGGCGGCGCAACTTCGATTTCGGTCTGCGACTTGAATGACGTGAGCAGGAACCAGAGGAAGGGCCAAAGACTGAGGCCGACTGTGCTGACAATGCCAAGCGCGAGGAAGAGGCGTCGGTTCATGTGCGTCTGCGCTCCAACAGGTTCGATCCGATCGCGCGAAGATAGATCAATGAGAGACTCA
>JACCYV010000058.1 GCA_013696305.1 Nitrospira sp. | reverse complement strand
ACGTCGTCGATTTCATCGACCAGCTTGTCGATGTCCTCTTTCATTTTCTTCCCGGATTCGACGACTTTAGGATTCGGTTTGACCTCTTCCTTGCTATGGGGTTCTTTCCTGGATTCCGGTCTCCTCTCCTGTTTCTCCATCGGAGCACCTCCAGTCAATCAGACACGTTCAAGCCAACGACCTCTTGTCACCTTACTCTAGGGCCGTCGAACCCGTCAAGCCAACGCCGACACGTTCAAAGTTCGATGCCGCTATTTTACAATGAGTGACACAATGAGCAACGCCACGATGTTGATGACCTTGATCATTGGATTGATCGCGGGACCCGCCGTATCCTTATACGGGTCGCCGACCGTATCTCCGGTCACTGCCGCCTTATGGGTGTCGGTTCCTTTCAAGCCCTGCTCTTCAATGTATTTCTTGGCGTTATCCCAGGCGCCGCCGCCGCTCGTCATTGAGATCGCGACGAACAATCCCGTCACGATGCAGCCGACCAGCACGCCGCCAAGAGCCTGAGGGCCAAGGACCACACCGACCAGGATCGGAGCGACCACGGGAATCAGTCCAGGAATCATCATCTTTTGAATGGCCGCCTGCGTGACGATGTCCACGCACGTCCCGTATTCAGGTTTACCGGTGCCCTCCATAATGCCTTTGATCGTCCGGAACTGGCGCCGGACCTCTTCCACCACCAGACCGGCCGCCTGGCCCACCGCCTTCATGCACAACGCGCCAAAAATAAACGGCAGCATTCCGCCCAAAAATAACCCAACCAGCACCTTCGGATCGGACAAATCGAACGCAGCCAGGGCAGGATTGTAGGCCGCCACCTCGCGCGAAAATTCGGCGAACAATACTAAGGCCGCCAGGGCCGCAGATCCGATGGCATAACCCTTCGTCACCGCCTTGGTCGTATTGCCCACCGCATCCAGGGGATCGGTAATGTTGCGCACTTCACTCCCGAGATGCGCCATTTCCGCGATGCCGCCTGCGTTATCGGTGATCGGCCCGAAGGCATCGATGGCCACGATAATCCCGGCCATCGAGAGCATCGACACCGCCGCCACCGCGACACCGTACAACCCGCCGGAGGCCGCGCCGCCGCAGATCGAGAAACTGGCCAGAATCGCCGTTGCGATGACGACCACGGGCGCCGCTGTCGACTGCATGCCCACTGCCAACCCCGCGATGATGTTCGTCGCATGGCCCGTTTCGCTCGCCTTGGCGATATATTTCACCGGCGCATAACTCTTGGACGTATAGTAGTCGGTGATGAACACCAACGCGAGCGTCACCGCAAGCCCCATCAATGCCGCGAAATAATAGCTGATGCCGCTCACACCGCCGACGCCTTCCATGATCCTGGTCGTGATCGGGAAAAATGCCACGGCTGCAATGCCGCCGGCTACAAACAGGCCTTTATACAATGCCGGCATGATCTCGCCGCCCGGGCTCACCTTCACAAACAAAATGCCAATGATTGTCGCGAAGATCGTTACACCGCCCAACGCGAGCGGATACAAAATAGGGGCACTGGCTCCCTTGAAGAGCGTGGAGGCCAACACCATCGCTGCCACCGTCGTGACCGCATAGGTTTCAAACAGGTCGGCCGCCATTCCGGCGCAGTCGCCGACATTGTCGCCTACGTTGTCCGCAATGACCGCCGGATTGCGAGGATCGTCTTCCGGAATACCGGCTTCGACTTTGCCCACAAGGTCGGCGCCGACGTCCGCCGCTTTTGTGTAGATCCCTCCGCCGACACGCGCAAACACCGAGATTAAGCTGCCGCCGAAGCCGAGGCTGAGCAGCGCATGAATCGCTTTCTCCTGCCCCGCGAATTGTGAGGCGAGCGTGTAGAAGCCGGTAATGGCCAACAGTCCCAATCCGATCAACAGCAGGCCGGTCACGGCTCCGCCGCGGAAGGCCACGGTCAGCGCCGCGTTCATCCCATCATGTGCCGCCTGCGCCGTACGGACATTCGCCCGTACCGCGATGATCATGCCGACATATCCGGCCAGGGATGACGCGCCCGCCCCGACTAGAAACCCGATCGCGGTCAACATCCCGAACTTGTCCGATATCGCCCCCGCGCCCCACAACAACACGAACAGGGCAGCCGCCACCATGCCCACCGTGCGGTACTGGCGATTCATGTAGGCGGCAGCGCCTTCTTGAATGGCCTTGGCGATTTCTTGCATCTTCGCGTTCCCCGCATTGAGCTTGAAGACCCACATGGCGAGATACAGGCCGTAGGCTATGCCGGCCACCGCCGCAATTAGAGCAAACGTCACAATCGCTGAGTCGCTCACAGTGTTCTCCTCCTGTTGACAGAATGGTGAAACTGAGAATCCGGCTGACCACCTCGAGTACTACCCCGCCATGCAGTCGAAACACGCCAATACAACAGTTGTGACTGGTACATGGTCCCCCCTTGGCCATCCCATCGTGGGCAGATGAACTAGTGAAACAACCAAGCGTCGTTCGGCCATAGACGCCAATGCTAACTATCTGAAAAGTGGCGCTATTCTATAGAGATGACCGGGTGGTATCAAGAACAAATCGGGGCAGGCTGAATCGGCCGCTTGCTCGCGGAGCGTGCAGCATGCGCTCGCCCGATCGGCATCGTGAGGAGATACACAGGTGGCTGGCTGGACGCGCGATATAGATTGGTCTTCCCTCGCAATACGTGCGATGACGAATCGAAACATGGCTGACGAGTTCAAATCTCGCCCCTTGCAATTTGCGGAAGAATATCGACTTTGTTATAGTGCGCGCGGGTTGAGGAGGGTTCGATGGGACTTGCGCCGGAATATATCCTGGTAGATCAACAGAAGTTCAGCAAGGCGAAATTGTCGCTCGACAATCATGTTTACAAGAATTGCGAGATCGACGACTGCGATATCTATTACAGCGGCGGACAGTATGAATTGATCGATACCCATATCACGAACTCGCGGCTCATCCTCAATCACCCTGCCAAGAGCATCTACAGCGCGATTCAGATCTTCAAGATGAAATCTCCCGGCTCCCGCATCGTCTCTGAGTGACGCGTATCTCACGACTCGGTCTTCCGACGAAATACGTGTCGCGAGCGACGACTGACGTTATTTGGCGACCGGAATATTCTCGCTGAACTTCACGATCGGGATGGATTGGAACACGGGGTCCTGCGCGCCCTTGGATGATTCCGCTTCAACGCGCTGCAGGAAAGAAGCCGGCCCGGTGACAGGGGCATAGCTGAGGATGGCTTCCACATCGAAGGTCTTCGTGTCCTTCGGCGTGGGGAAGGTGAAGGTTTCGATTCGTTTTTCTTCCGGCTTCAAAACCGTTTCTTCGAGCACTTTGACGGCCTCGAAATCGAATACGGTCTTCTGGCCCTTGGCATCGGCGTAGGTCCGGCCATACACGCGCTTATCGCTGAACACGGTCTTGAGGTTCTTGCCCTTGATCTCCAGTTCCAGCACCACACTGGCCCAGCCGGGATGCGTCGTGGGAAGATTGTGCGGCACGAGACTCTGCACGGCTACGGTGACGGTAGTTTTTTCCCCTTCGACCTTCGTCGCGACATCGAGCTTGGCGGCTTCCTGTCTGAGTTGGCCGATCCGACCGGGGAAGGTATGATTGGCGACTTTACGCTTGTTCTCCCCGTTGGCCGATTCACCCACCTGTTCCGGCATGTGGCAGGTCTGGCATTCCTTTCCGGATTTTACGGATTTACTCTGATCCCAATTGCCCAACAGATCGTTGCTTATGCCGAGTTCCGCCGCAGCCGGCACCACCTGATGGCAATTCAAACAGAGATCCGACTTACGGAAGAGGCCCAACTCCATTGATTGGTGCGCGAGGTTCTGCGCGAAGTCTTTGTACGGCCCATACATAATCTTACTGCCGAGGTCATATTTTGGTTCTGGCGGCTGCTTCGTCCGGTCCACCTGCTTGATGAGATGACACTGCACGCAGGCCACGCCGTCCAGCGATGGCTCGCCGGATTGCGCCTGGGTTACGAACAATTGAACGTGGTCGGCAAACTCGCGCACATGCGGAGCGTGGCATCGGAAACACATGGCTTTATCTTTACCGGCCGAGGAGGTCAGGTAGGCATCGAGGGCGGCCCGAAAGGTCGGCGTATGGATCGAGCGCGAGAGCGGTGAGGTCTCCCACTCTTCGAACACCCGTTCGTGGCACCGCTTACACTTACTGGAAGCGGGAAACGCTTTCTCGATCGTCGCCTGAACCTTGGCATCCTGCGCCAGCCCCTGCTGCACGCCATAGCTGGTCAGGGCCACGGCCAGCAACAATGCGCTGATCACGATACCCTGCAGAAATCCTTGTCGATTCTTTTTCACCGTCGGCATATCCTCCGCACATCGTGCGTCCCTCTGTCGGCGCTTCACGACCTATGACGCTTCAGAGTGGTTTGGCCCGGTAGGTGAGCATGCGAGGCTGAATATATTCCTCGATCACCTTCTTCGCGGTGGCTCGCTCCTGTTCATTCGCGAGGGTGGCCAGGTATTTGTCTTTGAGTGCTGCCTCCGGCTCGGGAATCAGTGCATAGCTCAGCACGACTTCGATGTTGGCCGCCTCTCCTCCGGCCTTCACCGCCTGCGAAAACGGAACACGGCGCGTGTGGCCCCCCTTAATGAACGGGTCAGGAATCGGTCCGCGCAAGATCTTCTCGTAGGGCAGACCAAACCGCTTCGTCTCCTCTGCCAGCACGTGTCCCTGGGCGTCCTTGATCGCGATCGACAGAAAAAACTGCTTTAACACCGGATCGCCGTCCGGGAAACTATGCGGCAGACTGCCGATCTTCACGAGCACGATGCCCTCCACACCGGCTCCAGACTTGGTCGCCTCCACTTCCATACGCGGCATCCATTCCGCCTGCAGGTTGCGATTTTTCAACAAGGTACCAGGAATGACGACCCCTCGAAACCAATGCCGGCCGATCGCGCGCGTCATGGCACCGCGCTTCGATGTGGAACTGCCGGTGGACGGTTCCATATGGCAATCTTGGCAGATGGTCC
Source organism: Nitrospira sp. (assembly GCA_013696305.1). Taxonomy (GTDB): domain Bacteria; phylum Nitrospirota; class Nitrospiria; order Nitrospirales; family Nitrospiraceae; genus Nitrospira_A. Next base: position 24,021 of record JACCYV010000058.1, on the reverse strand, counting down.
CTTGCAGGATTTCTCCAGGCAAGTCCTTCTGCGTGACGTCCTTCACCTTGTCGAAATGACACGATGTGCAAAAGTTCGCACCACGGAAAAGCGCCGTCTGCGTCGCCGGATGCACCAAGTTCTCCTCCGGATCGGCATAGGGCCCATAGAGCATCTCTCCTGGCTGCACCTTATAGGTGGGCGGCGGCTGCGGCGAGGTTTCTACCGCGTTGATGAGGTGACAGGAGGCACAGCCGATTCCCTCTACCTGCGACTTGCCGGACAACACCTGCGCGGCTATTTTCTCGGCATGTTGCGGAAACACTGTCACGGCCGGTGCATGACAGGAGAGACACCGCTGCTGCTCCTGCGCCGTCGGATTGGTCTGCATCCACAGTCCTAACACGGTCCTGAACACCGGCGACTCGAAGGAGGTGCCGTGCAACAAGGCGGCATCGACCCGACCGAAGGATTTGAGATCCGGAGTCTGCTCGCGTATCCCCTTCCATTCTTCATAATGTCGATCGTGGCACTGCTTGCAGTCCTCAGACCGGATAAAGATCTTTTCGATCTCAGCAACCCAATCGGCCGGCGCCTGGCCATCGGTTTTTTGTGCAATCGCCCGTTCATGGAAGATGCCATTCAGCACCGCCATGAGCAGCAGCAGTACACCCATTGCCAGCCGTTGCATCAGTCGTCCCTTGTCATTCACACTGACCTATCCGATTAATCCCGTTTGCAGCCGACGAAATGAAAATTCACGCCCCAACCGACCGGATCGCCGGGATCCGCCGGCTCATACGTTCCGACCGTGAAATTGCATTCTTTGATGGAGGCCTTGACGGCCTTCCCGAAATCGATGAGCGTGCGGACTTCCTTCTTATCGATCTCCTTGATAATCGACCGCACCTTAATGCCGGCATAGTCCGCCCGGGAGTTACCGATTACCTCAAACACGGCGACGCCTTCTGGCCGCTGTAACTTCAGCTCTTTTTGAATCTCTTCGTCGACCTCGCCCACGGCAATCCCGAATTCTTCCCCAAGTTGAATGGCTTCCTCCGCCGTCATCTCGCCATTGGTGCTCGTGCCTGTGTCTGCACCGGCCAGGCTGCCCCACCCTGCCGCGGTGAGCAGAGCCCCACACACACAAAAAGCCCTTCCAAGGGAAAGGGCTTTTTTCAGGAGCGACCGATTGTTCTGGAACATTTCCTCCAACGTATTCGCCCTCATTCGCACGAAAAACACCGGCGCAGATGCGACCGGCCGCTCTGTCATCCTACCAGGAACGATTACGTTTTTGTGACGGGGTCCAGCGCGAGTTGAAACCAAGGGGCAATGGCTTTTTGACCGTTGCGTTCCTTGTTCTCACCATTCCACACTGCGAAGGATACCGCTTGGATACGTCCTGGAATCAACTTCGCTTCGTTTTCCTGTTCTTCGTTGGACAGAGGCCGGCGCATCACCACCCGCCACATGCCGTCCTTCCAGGTGGCTTTCCCCTGCACACGTCCCTGTTTCTCCTTCGTGGTCAGAGTGCTGAACCCCCCCCCGATCAAATCCTCGACCGAAGATGCTCGCCGGGGAATGACCTCGAACCGTCGCGGCTCGCCGCTGACCGCCTTGTCCTTTTCCGTCGTCCTGGCGGCGCGCCGGTCGATATCGCTCTGCCAGTCGGCTTTCCAGTGCCAGATATTGATGTAGTGATCCAACTGCCCCATGCAGAAAAATGCGGGTGCATCGCCGAGCGGCAGTCCGAGCGCAACTCCGTCACGAAAGGTGCCCGGCGTGAGCCGATCGTTTTTCGTGTTGTCTTGCCATTCAAGTAGAAAGGCGATGTCAGTGCCGTTATGCATAGCGCGGACAGCCAACGCATGGGCCGTCGGCTCCGGCCATACAGGTCGGGTGATGATCTGCCCGCTCAACGGCAGGGTCATAGGCGGAATTTTCTGCCACAACGGATCCTCAGGCGTCACGGGAATGTCTCTCGTGATGGCCTGTGCACGAATAATCATGCCTTCAGAACTCACGATGGGAATACCGAGACTGCCCAGGATGAGGGCGAGAAGGAGGAGACTTGAAAGAAAATAAAGAAGTTTGGTGCGAGATGTGTGGACCGACGTCATTCGCCTCCGCCTCATGCCCCGGAGCGATGCCCTAGCCGTGAGAACTCATGCACACGTTCCACTAATTATGAACGAGACTCCGTAGCCTGGAATTACCATAACTTGGCGCGACGGATCTTATTTTCTCCACGCTCGCAGATATACAGGTAGCCTTGTGTGTCGAGCGCCAGTCCCACCGGAGAATTCACCACCGCCTCAACGGCGAGAAGCCCATCTCCATGCTTGAGCCCGCCCGCGGCATCCTTGGCAACAAACCGGGCAGCGCCACACCCGCCCATGTTTTTATCATCATATCCGCTGTCACCGTTACCGGCCACCGTACTAATCAGCCCCGTGTCCGCATCGACTTTGCGGACGCGATGGTTGCCCGTATCGGAGATATACGCGTGATTGTGCTGATCGAACACAATGGCTTCGGGCGCATGCAACATCGACTTCGCGGCCGGCTTCCCGTCTCCATCATATCCGTACCGGCACACACCGGCGAGCGTGGAAATCATCCCTGTCTGACGATCGATCTTGCGCACACGGTTACTGCCCTTATCTACGACATAGACATGGCCGGCATTGTCGACCGCAATTCCGACGATATCGTACAGCCGTGCCTCCAGAGCCGAACGACCGTCGTCGAGGTACATAGACAGACTCAGACCGTCCGAACAGACGGGCATGAGCCATCCGTTGTCATCGCTGAAATCGATTCCAATCGCGTCGCCGGACAGCACGACCAGGCTCCTGGCTACCAGCGGCTGCTCCCGGGCCTCGTCTTCTGCAGTCCAGCTTCCCGCGATGGTTTCCACGCGGCCCGTTCGTGAATCGTATCGACGAATCCGATGCGCCTGCGTGTCAGCGATGTACATCACATCGTCTACATCGAACGCAATTGCAGCGGGCCATGTCAAATTGACCTCCAACGCCCGGCCGTCACCATTGAACCCATGTTCACCGGTCCCCACCACCGTCGTGATGATCCCAGTCTCACGATCGACTTTGCGGATCCGGTTGCTGCCCGAGTCGCAGATAAACAGATCGTTATGCGAGTCACAGACCACATCGAGCGGCAGATATAATCCGGCTTCCCCGCAAAGCCCTTCGTCCCCGCTGTAGCAGGTCTCACCGATTCCGGCGAAGTTATGGACGGTGCCTTCCGCGAGATTGACACGTCGCACGCGATCAGACCCGGATTCGGCGAAATACAACCATTGTTCCTCACGATCCAGCACGACATGATGAGGAAGCGGAATGCCTGCCTTGACGGCACGTTTGGCGTCCCCGGTGCTCCGTGCCTTCCCATTTCCGGCGAAGGTTTCGATGTAGCCGAGCGCTAATTGAACATCGGTTTCCATAACTGAGTAGATCCGTTCTGTGCTGAGCCCGTTGTGTCGAAAAACCTACGCGTGCGCGGGTGGAGGCGTAGCGGAAACCGGTTGCTCCACCGTCGGCGTTGGGATGGATACGGCGGGCTGAGCCTGAATAGCCTGCGCTTGAACCGGTTCGGACTGCTGAGCTTGCGCCTGGGCTTCGGCCTCGATCATGTCCGCCTCATGAACAGATTTCTTGAATCCCTTGATCGCTTTACCGATTCCTTCTCCCAGCTGCGGCAACTTTCCTGCGCCAAAAATAATCAGCACGATAAACAGGATCAGGATCAACTCTGTAAAACCAAGGCTGCCAAACATGGGGTATCTCCTTTCACATGTTCAGGATGTGGCTCCCTCTTTAACCTTCTTCGCAAAACGTTCCTTTAGACGCTGACGAGCCTGTTCGGCCTGTTCGAACATCTTGCACTTATCATACACGCTGATCAAATTGTAGTAGGCCAGCGGCTCATCCGGACTATGCTCCACGGCACTCTCCATCACCTTGATTGCCAGGTCGGTCTTCTTGTGATTGAGAGCGATCTCCATCAGCTTGAAGCTGGCTTCCAAATGCTTCGGATCCAATTCAAGGACCCGCAAATAGCATTGGATCGCCATGTCCATCGTGTTGTAGTCGGACACCTGCGGATTGTCGAGTTCCACGTACACGCCCGCGAGATTGTACCATGCCATCGGATCGTCAGGCGTAATCTCCACGAGCCGTTCGTAATAGTTCTTCGACTCCATGTATTTTCTCTTGTCCGCCTGCACGCGACCCAGATTGAACAGAGCCAGGACATCATAGGCATGCACATCGAGGGCACGCTTGAACTCCGCCTCCGCCTCATCGATCATGCCCTTGGTGCCATAAATGGTGCCGAGGTTTGAATAGTACATGGCCAGCGACCGGTTCATTTCCGTTCTGAGTCCCTCGGCCATCTCGATCGACTTCTTCACCTCGGTCAGGGCGTCGTCGAGCCGCCCTTTGCTGAAATATAGTTCTCCCAGCCGACAACGAGCCTGGAAGTCATCCGGCTCGGTGCTGAGCAATTTTTCGATCTCGATAATTTCTTCATCCGGGTTCAGGGCCTGATCGCCCTGATCCACCGCTGCACCGCCCTGCTCTGCTCCGACCGCCTGCGTCTGTTCATCCATAACAGCGTATCCTCATCTGGGTGACGAAAAAAAGATCAAATTTGTCCGCCGACGAGAGAATCCTGCGTGCTCACGAGAGGAGGCTTAGCCACCGTCGCATGTTCCATTACAACGCCTTTGGGGCGGTCGAGTGTCAACAACATCACGCCAAGGATCACCATCAGGGTCAAACTTGAAAACAACAAGGCATAACCGGCCATAAACATCAATGCGAGTCCATACCCAGCGAGGCGTCCCATGGTGACAAGCCTGATCACGGTATAGGACCAGCACAGTAGCCCTGCAACATAAAACGCAAAGGGCAAGTAAAAGGTATACCCCATGCCCATCTGAAAGATCCAGCTGATCCCTTCGCCGGCTTTTCGGATGGAATGGGCCAGAACAGGATTATAGAGGCCCAGAAAATAGTCCATGAACAATAAAGCCAAAAACAGCAGCCCGGAGACGGCGCCGAACCAGATGGCCCGTCGTCGCTGCTGCCGATTCCTGGTCCGAAATGATATCCCGCGCCCATAAGCCCACAACACCAGCATGCTCGCGAGGACCATTAATGCTTCGCCGACACGATGGGCTTCATAGACAAACGGAGGAGGCGTAATCACCCCCATCCATCCATAAGTAGTGGAAAAAATCTGATAGTAAAGCCAACCCGAAATGCCGAAATAATAGGTCGCACTCATGATCCGCTTGGACCACTCATGATGCTGCGATACGTACTCGATCATGAGTGCGGTAAGCGCAATGAGCGTAATGACGTTATACGCGATGGAGCCCAGCATGGCCGGCGGCACGATCAGGAATGCAACCGTCAGAATCAAGAGCAGTCCCACGCTGGGAATCGTGATGGCATGGATGCCTGCAATCCCTCTGGCGCGCATTCTATTCAGCAGCAGGACGACGAGAGCCAGAAAAACAAAGATGGCCACGACGTTCAACAGGGCAAAGCCGACGGACGTGAGCAATTGAAACGTCGTACCGATCCACTCGTGTTGGGCCGCAATTTTGCTGATATGCATCCCCAAACGGGAGACCAGCCGATAGAGAACGAGCTCGAAGAAACCGACGAACAGCACCAGCTTGATGGTGTATTCGAACAGCAAACCCTGATCATCAACCCGCCCTGTAGATCGTTCGACTGTGGCGGCTAAGGCAGACATGTCCAGCCCCCTGTGCAAAACGTTGTTGAGAGCACCGTACGGAGCAACCGGTCTTATGGCCTGCCGACAGCACGGAACTAAGAACCGGTTGGTTGCGGAACCTGTGGCGCTTGCGACTTGGCTCGGGCGATATACAGCAAGCCGTCGGCCATCGAATAGTTAAAGGGCAATTCACAGACGACTTCACTGATCTTTTCATACACGTGCTGATAGAGTTGCTCGGCCTGGACAGGCGTCATGCCCTCCTGCACTTCATAGAAGAAGCCGAGGCTCAGGTCTTCCGTTGCCGGCCGCATAATCCGCCGGACGCCGTAACTGCCCGGATCGCTCATGATCGGCGCTTCCTTTTCCAAATCGAAAAGACAAGGCTGGCAGGAGAACCCGTACGATTCATGAAGCTTCGTGTTGCCTACAATGAAGTTCATGGTATCGAACGCTTCCTCTTCCTTCTCCGTGGGGAATCCTACGATCACATAGCAGTGCACGGCAATGCCAAGATCCACGCAATCCTCGGTAATCCGACGTACAGACTCCTGCTTGATTCCCTTCTTCATGAAATCCATGACCCGTTGATTGAACGACTCCAGACCGAACACAATTTTCAAACATCCGGCATCCCGCATCTGTCCGAGTAATTCGCGCGTGAGGTTTTTCTCGAAGCGCAACTCACAGGTCCACTTCACATTCAATTGTCGGTGGATCATCTGCTGGCAGAGACGTTTGGTCGGAGATAGCGCAAAACATTCGTCGGTGAAGAAAAAGGATTGCGCCCCATAGCGCTCCTTCAGCCAGGCAAGGTCATCCACCGTTTTGCCTGGATCGCGCTGACGAAAATTTTGGTGATCCAGCGTGAGGGCGCAGAACGCGCAGTCCTTATAATAGCATCCACGCGAAAATTGCACCGGCAGAACGGGCTCAGGAGACAAGTACAGATCCAGCGGAAAGCCGTCGTAATTCGGCGCCGTGAGTTGGTTGATATTTTCAGAGTAAAACGGCTGGTTGACCGTAATCTTGCCGCTTTGGCGGTAAATCAGATTGGGCACCTTGCTAAAATCCCGCTTGCCGTCCATTTGATTCACAAGTTCAAGGAGAGCCGTTTCGCCTTCGAACACCACAAAATCGTCGACCAGGTCGAACAACCATGGACAGCGGCGAAGATTATCGACCAGTCGGGTAAAGATGCTTCCGCCGACCGTCACATGCAGTTCCGGCGCATGTTCTTTGATCAACCGGCAGAGAGTGAGACCCGGAATAATTTGTGAAGTCGCTGTAATGGACACACCGAGAAGATCCGGACGATCAGCCAAAATCGAGGGCAGCACATATTCACGGAATAAGCTGACATAGGGATTTTGCGTTTCATCCCGAATGGCCTTGACCAAATCTTTTGACGAGTAGATCGAATAGTCTCCAAACTGGTTATCGACCACCGTCATGCGCGTCGGAAAATAAAGCGAGGAGATCACCTCAAGCCATTTATCGATCAGAAAAAGACTATTGCGGTAAGCCTCGATATCGTAAAATCCCTCTCCGCGCAATGTTTCTTTCGCCAATTCGATTCGCTCGAACAAATAGGGAAATCGATCGAGTGCCTCGATGATCCGCGCGAGTTGTTCCGCACTCCCCGGCCCGGTCTCGCCGGTACGCTCTCGCTCAAGACCGTGCTGCTTTGCCACCAGCTGCTGATAGAGATCTTGGGCAAACGATTGGGTCAGAACCTTGTTCAACAACTCGATACCGAGATCGCGTTGAGAGACATTCTTGACCCCCGCCTGCGTAAGGAATCCTGTCAGTGATGGCAGGCTGAGGTAGGGCTGAGAAGGATGCCAGGTAGGCGGAAACAGGAGTGACACTTTCATTGGGTTTATCTTTATATTAAGTAGGAAAATCAGTGTTTTGAGTCACATCGCACCGTATCGATTTATACACTCCGCTCCAGTGCAAATGCAACCCTCGTCCCCTCACCGGGAAAGAAATCTCCCCTATTCCGTGACCAATTGTTATCTGTCCCGAATGCAAGAAGGCCCCGAGTCTTTTTGCCCTCTCAGGCAATGACTCGGGGCCTTCTGTGACGATTCAAAACGCTATCCCTACCAGACTTCCTGGAGTAGGATGAGGCTCTTCAGGCCACTCGGTTTACGGCAACTTCAGGGTAAACCAGGTAGAGAGAGCCTTCATGCCGTTTCGCTCAATGTTATTACCATCCCAAACGGCGAAGGCAATAGGCACCGAGGCACCACCCTTGAATTGCGTGTCGTTTGCATCGCCGGTCTCCAGCGGACGCTTCACAACTACGCGCCAAGTGGGACCTGAGTACCCACCGCCCTTGAGAGACCCTGACGGCTCCCACACACCATTGCCAATCACATCTTGATGAGCTTGGGTGGTCAAGGTGCTGAACCCATTAGCATTCAGATCCTCGACGGAGCTGACGCGCAGGGTTGGGTCGGACATGATGTTACCGGACCAAATCCCCGAATTGAAAGGACCAAGGCTTCGGCCGATACGATCAGGATAGGTGACACCACCGGCTGGCTCTTCGAAATAGTAATCCCAGAAAATGCCAGGGTATTGATCGTCTACGTCCCACATCCCGGCGCTGTCCTTGCCAAGATCCTTCTGCCACTCAGCATTCCAACGCCAGATATTCACCGTTCCCCCGGACTGTCCCATACATTGGAACGGCGGAGCTCCCGCGGTGTTGACCGGGAACATAATGGCTACCTGGTCACGAAAATCCTGTGGCCCGATCGCCGTGTCATTCTTGGTCTGATCGTTCCAGTCAAGCCGTAACCCCAGCTCTTTCCCATTGCTAACCGCCTTCACAAACACCGACTTCACCGAAATGTTCGGATGCATCGGAGTTGTGATGGTCTGGCCGCTCAACGGGATGATGACACCCGGCACTCCTTCCCAGATGGGGTTTGCACCGTCCATCGGGATTGCCCCCTTGATCGCCTTCGCGGGAATGGTCACCGGTTGGCTGACCGCGAGAGGAACCTGCCCAATCGTCAACGTGATACCAACGATTAGCGCAGAGAGCAGAATGCCAAACACCAAACTTTTGTTGCGTGTCTGCACCAGTCTCATGGCGTATGCCCTCCTCTGAAAGATTAATAAGAAAAATGAACTGAGAACTAATAACGTTTACCGAACCCCAAACCTTAAACGGCCCACAAACTGAGAACTCCTACGCAGTTCCAACGGGGCCTTCACCCTTGTCACCGTCACCATCCTTCTCTTTCGCCTTCTGGTCCATGAAGGACTCGGCCCCGACCTCACTCAGCAACATGCTGAGTTCATTTCCTTTGTCCTGCGCCCCACACTCGTAGGTTTGACCTTCCGGAGCATTGAAGGTAGCTGGTCTATAGTCCGTCTCAGAGTAAGGCTGCACGGGAACTCCGAGGAAAGCCACCTCAAAATCCATCCACTCTGACATACAGTCCGCAATAAGCTTGAACAGACCCGTATCAGACTTCTTCGCCAACATCCGACAGAACAACGGCACCCACCGGCCGATATGATTCTTAATAAACTTCTTTTGCGCATCGACCACAATGTCCGTCTTATCGATGCCATCATGACAACGTGAGTATGACTCCTTGTAGGTCAAAAAATGCATGAACTCGAGCTCGACACTCAGATGATCCAGACGTTCGTGAACGTCCTTCGAGAGCTCCACCCCGAATGCCTTATAAAATCCTGCGATGTCGCCCATGACGTGAGATTGCGCGAAGACGTGATCATTACCAAAGAGGGTTTCGTACGGCGGGCAATCGAGCGTAATGACATTCGTAAACACCCGGCGGTGCTCGGTCTGGAGATCTCCAATCTGCCAATTGACACACTCGGCGGAAACCAGCTTCTCGATCTGGTCGAACTGCGCTTTCATCAGGGTGATTTTGCGGCTCGCACGATCGCCACCGATTCCATCCAATGTCACGCGCAGGCCATCCAGTGCCGCTCGTCCGTCTTCGACGAATTCGCCGCACTGCAGGTAATCCAAAAATTCTTCGTCTTCCGGATACAATAAGCTCCATGAAAACAGAAGATAGATTTTGCTGCGATTGAGAGCACGTTCAACGGCGGGCGAATCTTTGATAGCAACAGTCTGCGAGGGAGCGACTGCGGTGGAGGACGGGGAGGTGGCCAGCACGACTTGTTTCGATGTCATACGTTTATTGCTCCTCACCTCAACATATTGCGCATTTTTTCCACACACTACGCAACATCTGAGTCCTGCGGCACAGGAGGCGTATGATAGGTAAAGGAGGGAGGGTTGTCAAGCACGAACTCTTCTCCTTTTGCCTTCGCCACAGATGCCGACGTTTCAATAATTTTCTCGACCATACCAACTTTCCGATCAGGCATGATACGCTCGAATCACTACCCCAGAGCCTCTGCGGCCAGGCTTCTTACCGGTACCACCTTGATCGCAATCCGATCATTGACCGTTTTGCAAATCTGCTCGCACATTCCACATCCGACACAGCGTTCTTGAGCCACCACCAGCTGAAGTGCGTGAAAATCCATCGAAAGCGCCTCGACAGGGCACTTCGACACGCACGCATGACAACCTTGGCCTGCCGTGCAGACGCGATGAGACACGGTTGCCACACCCATCCGCACGTGGAAGCAATCATCGACCGGCAAGAGCGCCTCCGTCGCGCAGGCCGCAATGCAGGGAAAATCGTCGCATAATTCGCACGCGACCTGATTCGAAAAAATAACCGGACTGCCATTCGACCTATCACTCACGATTGCACCTGGGGGACAAGCTTTGATGCAGTCACTGCAGCGGGTGCAGCGCTCGAGAAACATCAACTCATCCACCGCACCCGGAGGACGCAACCAGTCCGACCGTACCGGTGCCGCAGGCTGTTCGCGCGGCGCATCTTTGTGAACGGCAAATTCACGCGCTGCCTTGGCCACCGACACGACGGAGTCTTTGAGAAAATCTCGCCGCCCGTATTTCGGATCACCGGCCACGATACCCTCCCGCTACATCACACCATCGGCTCGCAACTTGTACACTTCCACACATCGATCACAAGCCCCATACTCGACATCCCATCCCGGATGATTCTCGCGGATAAAGTCCAGGACGTATCCTTCCAACTTGGTATCCATATCTTCCACCCAGGAATAGGTGGGAAAACGGCACAATGGACAGGGAAATCCCGGCATCAGGATGACCTTATTGTTGGTCTCCGGAACCTCGCCCCCTTCGACATCCACCGCGCGATCCAAAATACGCAGTGTATCGGTCGCCATTTCCACCAATTCGGAGTGCGTGAAGTAACTGGTCTGCCAGAGACCTTCAAACACCGATTTCAGTTGTGCGGGGGGAATTTTTCGGTACCACGACCGAAACTCCTTGAACCGATCTTCCTTCTGCAGCATCGGCTCCTTGCCGACGGCGATCAGCCGGCTGTCGACGCTGATATTCCAAAGAATCCGATACCGATGCAGAATCAGTGTTTCTTCTCCGGGGTTTTGCCCGACCCGCGTATCAGGGTCATAACCGAATGTAGGATCAAGCATGTCATGGATATGCATGAGCTCGTGACGACAATAGCGAGTCAGTGCCGGATCATAGAACCGTCTGGGAATCAGTTTGATACCGACCCCCTTCAAGCCCTTCTCCTCGAATTGCTTGGCCAGGTCGTGTTCGACGGAGCCCCACTTGCGAAGCACATCCACCCCTTCCTGATCTTCCTTCAGGACGCCCTTGACCAGCACAATGCCGACACGCTGCTTCAGTTCAGGAAACTCATTGAAAGCATCACGAATGATATCGGAGAACCCCCAGATTCCAAATAGATACTGGTACAACTTCTTGAACTCCGCCTCGCGATCATCGAGCGTGAACTTCTCATAGATCGGATCGGCCAGTTCGTGAAACTCTTTATAGTACGTCGGATCCCCTTCCCGTTCCGTCTTTTCAATGAACGAGTCGATCACCTCTTGCAGTAAGGCGGGCTGAAAACGGATCTCCATCGACGACTTGGATACTGCTACTCCGGTTGCCATAAATCCTCACCTGTTCTGGTTCAATGAAGGGATGAAACCCGCGCGAGTCCTGTGCTTGACTTGCTCCCAGTGCTTCTCTTACGATCATCGAAACGACCGCCGATTATACAAACCCCACGGCGATTTTTGCAAACCGTCGAGGCACGCAGGGGCCGGTGTCCCCGCACAGAAATAGAGACGAGGCACAGACTTTATGAGTAATCACACCACGGCGCCCTCGACGACTCTTTCCGCTGCACATCTGACTCGCGACGGGGGACCCGCACCGACGACGCTTCCGGCCATTGACCATTTAGCGTACTGGACGGTAGGCCTGCGGGAACTCAAGACCTTTCGAGGACATTCCCATGGCGTCTGGGCAGTGGCCTATGCCCCCGATGGGCACACCCTTGTCAGCGGGGGCGTCGATCGGTATGTCCGCATCTGGGACATTGAAACCGGACGGCTCTTGCGTTCGCTGCGCGGCCATACCGCTGACATTCGCGCCCTGGTGTTCACGCCGGACGGCCGTGCGCTTGCCTCGGGCAGCGAAGATCGAACCATTCGCCTCTGGAATCCAAAGACGGGAGAACCGACCAAGCTCCTGTTCACGCGGTATGACCATAATGTGTGCAGCCTGTCCCTGTCCCCGGACGGCCTCATGTTGGCCCGCGGCAGTCACAATAAAGACATCAAGATTTGGGAAGTCACGACGGGAACGGACCTCATGACCCTCTTGGGAAAAGATCAGTACGATCACCACTGGTCGGTCTGTGTTGCGTTTTCTCCCGACGGTCTGCATCTCGCCAGCGGGTCCGACATCGGCAAGATCAGAATCTGGGAAGTGCTGCCGAGCGGCGAGGAGAAAATCCTGCACAACGGCCATTGGGAAGAGTCCGCTGAGGACTCGACTGAAACTCGCGGTTTTTTCATCGAAGATGACGGCGGATTTCAAAAACCAATGGAATTTTGGATCGGCGCCATGGTGTTCACACCGGACGCGAAACTTCTCATCACCGGCAGCCGGGACCATACGATCCGCTTCTTTGAAATGCCGACCATGAATGAACTTCGCGTCCTGCGCGGACACCACGGATGGGTACGGTCATTGGCTGTCTCGCCGGATGGAAAAGTGCTCGTGAGTTCGGGCGACGATAGCACGATCCGATTTTGGGACATCGCCACAGGCCGGAACTTCCGGACGGACAAGAGCCATACCGGAGCCGTGCGCGGCATCGCGTTCTCTCCCGATGGACTGCGCCTGGCCAGTGCCTCCTGGGATCGCACCGTGAAACTATGGGAAGGAGGCCAGGAGCCGACGGAGTAACTTACTCGCTTTCTTCCGTCTCGCCCCGGTCGGAGGGGATGCCGTACCGCTTGCACTTGTCCCACAAGGATTTTCGGGATAGTCCCAGCAGACTGGCGGCATTGGTTCGATTGCCATCCACCTGCTTCAACACGTCGACAATGTAGTCCCGCTCGAATGCTTCGCGCGCTGTCGCGAGGGTCATTGGAGCCGCTACGACCGGCTTCTTGATCTGTAGAACCAGTCCTTCCGCACAGAAACCACACGCGACTTGAGGCGCCCCGCCAAGATAGGGACAGGTTTGAAACCCGCAAAGATTCCAGGGCTGCAGCGCCTCCCCTTCTCTCCCCAGGGCCACGGCCCGCTCGACCATCTGCTCCAGTTCGCCCACATTGCCGGGAAAGGAATAATGCAGGAGCAGCTCCCTGCTGAGTTGAGCAAATCCCTCCAAAGACTTGCCGAGGTTCGCCGACTGAGTTTCAAGGACATGCTCGGCGATGACCAGGACATCCTCCCGTCGCTCACGCAACGGCGGCACCACGACCTGCACGACTGTGAGCCGGTCATAGAGCTCTTTACGAAACCGCCCCTGGTTCACCGCCTCCTGAAGATCGTGCTGCGCCGCACAGATGATCCGGACATCGACGCCGATCGCTTCCCGTCCCCCCACACGTTCGAACCGCTTCTCCTGGAGCAGACGCAACAGCCTCGCCTGAATGGTGAATGACAGTGAGCCGATCTGGTCGAGGAACAACGTTCCTTTGTGGGCCAGTTCGAAACGGCCTCGCCGTTGGCGGATTGCTCCAGAGATGCCTCCCTTCTCGTGTCCGAAGAGCTCCGATTCCAGGAGGGTTTCAGGAAGGTCCGCACAACAGACCTTGATCAAGGGCTGATCCCGACGAGGACTACTCAAATGGATCGCATGGGCGACCAACTCTTTGCCCGTTCCACGCTCCCCGATGATTGACAGGGGAGAATCGGTGGCCGCAACCAGCTTAATCCTTTCCAGAAGCGCCCGCATATGGTGGCTGCACCCGTGTATTCCACCAAAACTAAACCGATCCTCCAGCACTTCTTTCAATTCAAGATTTTCACGTCGCAGCTCCAGAATTTTCCCGATACGATCAACGATCAGGAGCAACTCGTCCATCTGAAACGGTTTGGTAATGTAGTCGTACGCGCCTATTTTGATCGCGCCGACGGCCGTATCGACCGAGGCATGGGCGGTAATCAAGATGACTTCAGTTGCGGGACTTCGTTCTTTACACGCCTTCAAAATCGTCAGTCCATCGGCGCCGGGAAGACGCAGATCAGTAATCACGACGTCGAATTGACGCGTACTCAGAATCGCCAGCCCTTCCGTTCCAGTGGCCGCCGCCGTCACCTCGCACCCGATTCCTTCCAAGGCATCCAGCATGGACAATCGCATCAATGGTTCATCATCAATAACACAGACCTTGAGGCCCTTCACGAAAACCTCCCGCCGGCATACCGTTCGATCGCGAACGGAATGGAAACGGTAAATGTCGTCCCTTTCCCGACTTCGCTCTCGACAAAAATCCTGCCTCCATGCCGTTCCACGATCCCCAAGCTCACCGACAGGCCAAGCCCCGTGCCCTCGCCTTCGCTCTTGGTCGTGAAAAACGGATCGAAGATCCGTGGTAGTACGGATGTGGAGATCCCGCAGCCTGAATCTTGAACGTGGATCAGACAATTGGCCCCTTCTGCCACGGAGCGAATGCTCAGCACCCCGCCGTTTCGCATGGCCTGAATGGCATTCAACACGAGATTCATCAATACCTGCTCCATCATGTAACGATCGATCAGCATGTCCGGCATATCGCTCGCCACGGCGGTTTCCAGCCGAACACGGTGGGGCACGAACAAGTGCTCCGTCAACAATAAGACCCGATTGATGACCTGATGGATATCAGCCAGCGCCAATTCCGGATTGTGCTGCTGCGAAAAATCGAGGAGCTGTCGGACGATCTTCTGCACTCGTCGCAAACCGTCTTCCATCGACGCCAGGTACTCTTCCTGCCGTGACGGCGACAGGGTCCCTTTGCGCATGTTGTAGAGGCAGTTCAGAATGCCACCGAGTGGATTGTTGATCTCATGTGCGACCCCCGCGGCAAGTTTTCCCACCGACGCCAGCTTTTCGGAGCTTCTGATCTGTTGCTCCAATTTCTTCGTCTCCGTCATGTCGCGCGCAATGCCGAGCACCCCCAAAATCTCCCCTTGTGCGCCGTGAAGGGGAGAGACGCTGACCATCACGGAACGGGGCTCGCCTGTCTTGGTCAGCACTTCGACCTCATAGACCTGTTTGACGCCGATGTCCAGGGTGGATTTCAAGCGGCGACCCCGATGCCGCTTCGACAGCAAGGACAAATAGGGCCGCCCCAGCAAATCTTCTTTCGCATAGCCCCACGCCAGGACCTTACTGTTGACGTAGGTAAAACACTGCTCGTTGTCGAGGGTGTAAATGACGTCGTTGGCATTTTCCAGCAGGTTTTCGAGATACTGCTTGGTCTCTTCGATTTCAAGGGTTCGCTCACTGACTTTCACTTCCAGCTCCTGCTGGTAGGTATGCATCTGGAGTTCGAGGCGCTTGCGATCGGTGATATCGCGTAACTGGACCATGACCCAGCTATGGTCGCTCCCGCGCACCAAAATCAAGTCCATCTCCACCGGCGTCTCCTTGCCGGTAGCATCGCGCACCGTCATCTCCTGGGTCGGCACCTGGCGCTCTCCGGCACGAATCTTTTCCAGCATTGATCGCATGGCGTCATGGTGGACCGGCTGGACCACATTCAGGATACTGCTCCCCACGACCTGCTGCTCGGAATATCCCAACGCCTGCTCCTCCCGCTTATTGACCGCCACGATCACGCCGTCTTCTCCCACCATGAACACGGAGTCGGCGACCAGGTCGAACAGGGCCTTGTATCGCTCTTGTGAGGCCACGAGTTGCAGCGTACGTTCGTTAACCGCCTGTTCGAGCTGGGTCGTGTACCGATGGATCTGTTGTTCCAGCAGACGCCGTTCTGTCACGTCGCGGACGAACGCGCGGGAGTGGACTAAGCCCCCGCCGCTTTCGAAGAGGGCCGTCGCATGTATTTCCACATCGATGGGATGCCCATCTTCCGCGAGAAACACCGTCTCTATTGTACTGCGTCCCTGCGAAACCAGCCGCTCCAGATAGGCCAACACGTCTGTTTCGCTTCCTTTGGGAACGAGATCCCAGAGACGCATGCGGAGCATGTCCTCCAGCGAATACCCAAGCTTGTCCAAGCCGGTTTTGTTCACATGCACGAATTGGCCCGCCTTGTTCAGCTGATAGATCATCTCCGGAGAATGCTCGATGAGATCGCGGTACCGTGCCTCCAACCGGCGGACATCTTCCATGCGATGCTCAATCTGTTCGAAAGAGACGCGCAGGTTGGCAGCCATCTTGTTGAAGGCATCGGCCAGGTGCTCGATTTCATCGCCGGTCTTGAGATTGAGCTGTTGGTCCAACCGGCCACTTCCGATTTTCTGCACGCCCTCCTGGAGCAAACTGATCGGACGGGCAATCCGTCGAGCGACGGCCAGCCCGGTGAGCATCAGGATCCCAAACACCCCCAACCCATACACGCTCACCTGCACCACCAGCCGCGACAAGGGGGCATAGGACTCTTGAGGATCCTGCCGCACGAATGTCACCCACCGCTTGCTGCCCAGACTTTCCGGCGTGAGATAATCGCCCAAACGAACCGGGGCAAATCCCACGATGGAGTTCTGTCCGCCATGTGAATCGTTCACCACTGTGCTCCAGCCGGCATGGCTCGCATTGATGGCGCTCACGAGATCAGGCGTCACCGTATGTTCTTCGGGGGACAGAACCGGACAGATCAAAGGAACACCGTCCGAGTTGAACAACATCGCATGGCCCGTCCGCCCCACGGTGACTTCCGACACGGAATGGAATAACGTATCGCGACGCAAGAGGACCGTCACCGCCCCCATCGCCACATGCTGTTCATCGTCAAGAATCGGCGCCGACACGTTGAGCACATGGGTTCCGAAGGACGGGTCGAAGAATAAATCGCTGACGAAGATCTTTCCTGTTCCGCCCTTCATCACGGCCTGCCACCAGGACGTTTTGCCATAGTAATACTCGACTTGCGGAATGGAACTCACCACGAGAGCGCCGCGATTGTCCGTCACGAAAATCCCGACGTAGTCGTCTTTGCGGATGTCGTGCCACCGGATCAGATAGTTGGTCACGATCCGATTGATGAACAGCGGGAATTCGCTATGCTTGTCCCGCTGCCGCCAGCGCTTCTGCCATGCTTTGATCATGGACTGGACGGTTTTTTCATCCTTGTCTTGATAGGTGCGATTGGACTCCGTCACGGATGTGCGGAGGAAGGGCGTGGCTGCCAGCTGCTGAGCCTCGTTGATGCCGCGCGTCACCTGCATTTCGATGCGCCGGGCGGCTTCCACGGCCACCTCTTTGAAATTGGCGCCGATCGTTTCGCGAAGTGCCCGGCGTTCTTCGATGTAGGTCAGGACAAGGGAGAGACACAACGGCAGGAGGCCGACCATGACGATGGCCGTGATGATTTTACGCTGGAGACTGTGAGACCGGCTCCAGAACAACATGGGTATGGCTTGCCCCGACAACAGCCCTTTCACAATATGCTGCGAGGCGCGGCTCACACGAGCCGGCGCCTAGCGACGCTTCATAAGGCTCCCGGCACTGCTGGGCCATAGCAGCAATAACGGGCTCGCCACAAATACCGACGAATAGGTCCCGAACATGACGCCTCCGAGCAAGGCCAGCGAGAAATCGTGCAACACCTCGGCGCCGGCTAGCACCAGCGGAATGAGCACAATGACCACAGTCAAACTTGTGACGATGGTTCGACTGAGCACCTGATTGATGGCCGTATTAATGATCGTTTCTTCATTCTCCCGCCGGCGCGTCCGCAGATTCTCACGGATACGGTCAAACACCACCACCGTATCCGTCAATGAATATCCCGCTAAGGTCAACAAGGCCGTGACGACCAGGAGAGTGATCTCTTTGTCGAAAAGATAAAACACACCCAGCACCGCCAGCACATCATGAAATGTCGCCAGGGCCGCCGCCACCCCGAACCGCAACTCAAACCGAACCGCAATGTAAATGACGATGCCCACGAATGAAATAAGCACCGCAATCATGGCGTCTTCCTGGAGTTTCTTCCCGATGGTCGGACCAATTTCCATGCTGGAATCGACCACAAACTTGTTGCCGGGGAATTCTTTACTGAACACGGCCATGACCCGCTCTGCGATTTTCTCTTCGATTGTCGTCGACGCTTTCACCCGAATGAGCAGCTTGTTGTCCTGTGTAAACTCCTGTAACTCAGCCGAACCCAGACCGTTGGTTTCCAATGCATGCCTGGCCTCATCAATCTTGATCGCCTGCTCGAATTTCAACTGTACCGCTGTGCCGCCGGCAAAATCGATTCCCAAATTGGCCGCGCCGCGCGCGATTTGTGCTACCGCTATAAGACCTATACAGGCGAGTACGCCGGAGATCGCAAAGGAGATGAAGCGCTTCCCCATAAAATCGACATGTGTTTTTCCCAAAATCTCGAACATTCCGGCTCCTTCCTAGATGCTGAGCTGCTCAATTTTTCTACGCTGATTCAGCAGATCGAACACCACCTTGGTTCCGACCAGCGCCGTAAAGAGATTGATCGCGATGCCGAGGCACAGCGTGACGGCGAAACCTTTGATCGGACCGGTTCCGAACAGAAATAGTGCGAACCCGGTGATCAAGGTCGTGACATGTGAGTCCACGATGGTCAACAACGCCTTGTCGTATCCCGCATCGATCGCCAACCGAACCGGTTTCCCCTGCCGCAACTCTTCACGGATGCGTTCGAAAATCAGTACATTCGAGTCCACCCCCATGCCGATCGTCAGAATGATGCCGGCGATGCCGGGCAAGGTCAGCGTGGCGTTCAACGCGGCGAGGGACCCGATCAGACAGATGAGGTTCAACATCAGTGCAAAATTCGCGATCACGCCCGACAACCGGTAGTAGGTCGCCATAAACACGATCACGAGAAGGCCCGCAAAGAGGGTCGCTTTCACCCCTTTCTCGATGGAGTCTCGTCCGAGCGATGGACCGACGGTCAGATCCTGAATGATCCGGAGCGGCGCCGGCAATGCGCCGGCCCGGAGGACAATCGCCAGATTATTCGCCTCTTCCATCGAGAAGGTTCCGGTGATTTGAGCCCGCCCTCCACTGATGCGCTCCTGAATGACCGGCGCCGAATAGATGGTATTGTCGAGCACGATCGCCATGCGCTTCTTGACGTTCTCGCCGGTGATCCTGTCGAATTCACGCGCCCCCTTCGCGTCGAACGTCACCGACACGTAGGGCTCGTTGAATTGGCCGATCGACACCCGGGCATCGCTCAACACGTCACCGGCCAGCATGACTCGCTTCTTGACCAAGTAGGGCGCCAGCCATTCCTGCCCGCTGTCTTTTTCCACGATCCGCTCGAAGAGAATCTGGTCGCCTTCCGGCACCTTCCCTTCCACCTGCTTCAGGAGCGCCTCTTCGCGCTCCTTCCCCTTTTGTACCCGACCCGGAAGTTCCAGCTTGACCTGGTTGTCATCGTCCAGCAACTTGAACTCGAGCAACGCGGTTTGCTTGATAAGATCCTTCGCCAGCTTGGCGTCCTTGATCCCGGGCAATTGAACCACCACCTGCTTCAAGCCCTGCCGCTGAATCAAGGGCTCCGCCACACCGAACTGGTCGATGCGATTACGGATCGTCTCCAGAGCCTGATTAATGGCGGAATCCTTGATGCGTTTGATCTCCGCATCCCGCAATTCCCATACGACGCTGTTGGCGGATCCAGCCGACTCCACCTCCAGGTAGGTCGGGAAATCATCCAGTACCTTTTGCACCTGCGCCTTCAGCTCGGGATTCTGAAATCCAATCGTAACCCGCGTGGATCCCGTGCGTCTGACCGATTCGGCAGGGATTTTCTTCTCAATCAGCATGTCCTGGATCCCGGCCGCCGTGCGGTCCACCGCAATCTCCACGGCCCGGTCTTCTTCCACTTCGAGCACCAAGTGAATCCCACCTTGGAGGTCCAACCCCAAGGTAATCCCCTTATCGGGCAGCACGTCCCGAACCCATCGCGGCAATACCTTGTACAGGGGTTGATAGGAAGGCAAGAAAAAGATGATCGAAGCGACCACCATCATCACTAAGGCTAATAACCGTCCGCCGACTTTCTTCATACGTGCGCCAATCCTTCCCGTCTCCGTCGCGTGCGTCAATCCTCTTCGTCACCGCGCAGCCGAGCAATATGCTCTTTCTGGATTTTGATTTTGGTCGTGTCTGCAATTTGAAGTGTGACCGTGTCTTTTCCCATGTTCGTGATGGTGCCCCAAATGCCGGACGCCGTGACCACCTTGTCACCCTTCTTCAAGGCCGCGGTCATGGCCTCCGACTGCTTCTTGCGTTTCTGCTGCGGCAGAATCAGCATGAAATAGAAAATGACGAAAATCAGAACAAACGGAACCAATGACAGGAGACCGCCCCCTGTCCCCAGACTGCCGGATGTCCCCTGCGCCCATGCCACCGAATCCCACATAATGTCCCCCGCCTATGCTCCGTTAAGAATGGTTTGTATTCTGAGTATCCGGACGGCATTCGCCCGCCGGACGATCGACGATATAGGTCCGGTGAAAATTCCGGCGGAACTCTTGAAACGTCCCGCCTCGCACGGCGCTCCGGATTTCCTGCATCAGCCGGGCAAAAAACCATAAATTATGAATGGTATTCAGGCGGGCACCCAACATTTCCTTTATGCCGAATAAATGGTGCAGATAGGCCCGCGTGTAGCGCATGCAGACCGGACACCGGCAGGCCGGATCGATGGGCTGCTCGTCCCGCGCATAGCGGGCCTGTTTAATCACGACACGTCCGAATGAGGTGAATAACCAACCCGTGCGGCCATGGCGTGACGGGACGACGCAGTCGAATAGATCAATCCCGCGCGCCACTCCTTCGACCAAATCCTCCGGCATGCCCACACCCATGAGATAGCGCGGTTTAAGAGACGGCAGTTCGGGCACTGTCACATCCAGCATGGCATACATGTCAGCTTTGCCTTCGCCCACTGACAGCCCGCCCACGGCATACCCATCGAATCCGACCGTTACCAAGTCACGCGCCGACTCCACCCGCAATGTCGGCTCCAAACCACCCTGGACGATGCCAAACAGGGACTGATCTGTTCGTCGTTTAGCGCTGACGCAACGGCGCGCCCAGAGAGCGGTCCGCTTTGCCGCGTCACGAACCTGCTCCATAGACGAGGGCAGCGCGACGACATGATCGAATGCCATAATGATATCCGCACCCAAGGCTTCCTGAATCTCAATCGAGGTTTCCGGACTGATGAAGCGTGACGATCCGTCGATATGCGATTGAAAGATGACCCCTTCATCCGAGACTTTGCAGAACTTGGCCAAACTGAAGACCTGAAAGCCACCGCTATCGGTAAGGATGGCACCGGGCCAGGCCGTGAACCCATGCACGCCACCTAATTCTTCCACCACTTGGTGGCCCGGACGCAGGTAGAGATGATACGCATTGTTCAAGATGAGGCCGTACCCCATCTTGAGTAACTCCTCGCCATCGACGCTTCGAACATTCCCCAACGAGCCGACCGGCATGAAGGCCGGCGTCGCGATCTCGCCACGGCCGGTAGTCAAAACGCCCACACGCGCACACCCGGCGGATTCTTCGTGCGTGAGGCGGAAGGACAACATTCGATCAATGGTCCTACATCTGCTCGGGAGCCGAGACGCCCAGTACGTTCAGCCCGTTTCGGACCACCTGCTGCACGCTCCACATCAATGCCAACCGCGCGCCCGTCAGGCCTGGGGTGAGCACCTCAGACTGCCGATTCGCTGAAACCGCCACCTCGGTCAAAGGCATTCCGGCCGTTTCACTCTCGGGCGCCGGAGGCAGAATCCGATGTTTATTGTAAAAGGGGTGCAGCAGGCCGGCTAATTCACGAAGGTAATAGGCCATGCGATGCGGCTCGAGTTCCACCGCACTCGTTTGCAATACTACTGGGAAAGCCGACAATTTCCGAATGAGCTCGAGTTCATCGGAGCCTTGCAATAGATCCAGGGTGGCCTGGCTCGGGAGCGGACGGTCGATTCCACGTGAGGCCGCCACGCGCCGAAGACTGGCAATCCTCGCATGCGCATACTGCACATAAAAGACGGGGTTTTCCTGCGATTGCTGTTTGGCTAATTCCAAATCAAAGTCCAAATGCGTGCTGGAGTCGCGCATGAGAAAGAAAAACTTTGCGGCATCCGCGCCCACTTCGTCCATCACCTCGCGTAGCGTAATGAACGCTCCGGCTCTCTTCGACATCTCGACCTTCTGGTCGCCTCGCAGAAGATTCACCATTTGCACCAATACGACCCTCAGCCGTTCCTTTGGATACCCATAGGCTTGAACAACCGACTGCATCCGGGGAATATACCCATGATGGTCGGCGCCCCACACGTCGACCAACAGATCAAAGCCGCGCTGTAATTTGTTGCGATGATAGGCGATGTCGGAGGCTAAATAGGTATAGTCGCCCTCCTGTTTGCGGACGACCCGGTCTTTCTCGTCTCCAAACGCCGACGAGCGGAACCATTGCGCCCCATCCTGGTCGAACAAAAGGTCCCTGGCCTTGAGCTCGCTTAAAACCTGGTCCACGGTGCCTGAGGATAACAATGACGCTTCACTGAACCAGGACTCGAAGGTAACCCCGAATGTTTCAAGATCCTGTCGAATGAGCGCCTGTAACTCCCGGTAAGCAAACTCCTTGCTTCGTTGCTCTGCCTCAACAGTAGGGAGGGACAGCAAGGCCTCTCCGTTTTCCGCCTTTACGCGCGCAGCGATCGCGCGAATGTATTCCCCGTGATAGCCATCCTCTGGAAATGACACTGTCTTCCCGCAGGACTCCACGTAGCGCGCTAAGACTGACATGCCCAACAAATTCATCTGCCGGCCGGCATCGTTAATGTAGTATTCGCTGACTACCTCGTGACCGGTCGCTTCCAAGAGACGCACGAGCGCTTGCCCCACCGCGGCCCCACGCCCATGCCCGACATGCAACGGACCGGTCGGGTTCGCACTGACATATTCTACTAAGACACGGCGCCCTTGCCCTATCTGACTGTGCCCATACCCTGCCCCCTGCGTCTCAATCTCATGCAGGACTTCCATCCACAGCTGCGGCTTGACCGTGAGATTGAGAAAGCCGGGGCGCGCAATATCAACGCGATTGAATAACGCATCTCGCTGCTCAATGTGATCAATAATGATCTGGGCAATTTCGAAAGGCGGCCGTCGCTCGGACGCAGATAAGGACATGGCGACGGTGGAGGACACATCGCCCCACTCGGGTCGCTTGGGGGATTCGAGGTTCACCTCAGGCATGTGCTCAAGCTTGAGCAGGCCTCGTTGCTGCGCCAGCCGGAGTGCTCCGACCAAGGCCGCACTGACCTTATCTTGCACCACACCCTGAGTCACAAAAAACCTCTAAGTCTGCGTGGAAACAGCGAAAATCAAACTGGGAATCTAACACACCATGATATGAGAGACAAGGTCGCGAGTTACGCGGTAGGAGTTGCTGATCGTCCCATCAATAAATCTCTGCAAACCTCTATGATGCGCTCCGGAGAAATGTGAAGACAGATTCTCTCTTGGCAACGTTCTACTCTGCTCCAATCGGGACACCTGCATGGCGTTCCGGTCAGAATGGACACCGTGCGCCCGAGTGGAGCCCATCGTCGCGGATTCGTAGGACCGAAGCAGGCGATGGTCGGAATGGATAGGGCGGCGGCAAGATGCGTCATACCCGAAT
>JACCYV010000006.1 GCA_013696305.1 Nitrospira sp. | reverse complement strand
GCCCTGAGCCACGGCGCAAAGACCGCTGGGCAGACACAGGCTGAGCGACAAGCAGCCTCCGACGGCCCATCTGCACACACGAGCCCGCTCTTCGTTAGTGTTGATGCTCCACCAGCGGCTGAATCTCAATGGGGTGCCCGAGGGATTCCAGACCGAAACGCGGATTCTCCATTACTTTATAGGCCGTGCGACTTCCCTTTGGGGCAGGAAGCGCCACCTGTTCCGTCGTCGCCCCGTCCGGGGCGATCGTAATAGTCCGCGTCACACCCGGACCCGACTGTGGATGCCACACGATCATCTGGTAGGTCCCGGGTGGCACATGCTCAATCTTGAATGTGCCTTGGTCGTCCGTTATCGCATAATAGGGGTTGTTCACGGCCATAGCCCAACTCTCCATGTAGGCGTGAAATCCACACTGCATGTAAAATGTGCGCCGGCCCTTATTCAGATAGATCGGCCCCACCAAGGATTTCCCCGGGGCATGGTTATGAATGGCGCGAAGGTTGCCGCGTTGATGCTGCTGATTCAGGATCAATGGTATATTGAACAGGACCCGCGCGCCGGCCTCCGGCGATGTTTCATAGCCTTGAATGTCGTGCATGACCGGATCCATATTCACCACCTCTACCGCATGCCCGTTACGCACGATCGTCACCCACGGCTGAAACATACAATCGCGCGCTTCGATGAGAGGGACCGACAGATCGAACGGCTTGCCGGCTTCGATCCCCTCCAGGGTCACAATGGCGTGTTTGAGACCCCCTTCGGAATCGACCGTGAAATCGTGGAGCAAGCGCCAGCCTTTCCCATTGGAAATCCGGCCGCAGTAAGCAGGGTCTGGGAATGTAATGAGGTTAAAACCCTTCGGCTCCGGGGCCGGTCCGGAGAGAGTCACACGCCCATCAAGCGTCCCCCCGTGTTGAACCTCGGTCATGTCATAGGAACCGGCTGGAGGAACGATGTTGCACAGCGAGGCCGCCAGGGCGATCGCGAGGCAGCGCGTAATGCGGGATCGATTCAGCATCATCACCTCCGCCGTTTGCTTCTGATCTGCACAGCCTTAGGGAATTTGGCGCTCCAAGGTCGGGCGGATATCCACCACCTTCCCCAGCGATTCCGGCCCGTAATGCGGATTCACTTCAATCTCATGCGCGCTGCGCCGACCTTTTGGAGCCTCAAACGAAAAATCGACCGTGGACGCGCCCTTCTCCGTGACGGTTACCTTCTTTTGCAGGATGGTCCCGACCCCGGGATGCCAGGCCATCAGAGTGTATTCTCCCGGCGGCACATCCGTCAGCGTGAACGTCCCTCTGTCACCGGTCATGGCGTAGTACGGGTTATCCACCGCAAAGCCCCAGCTTTCCATATAGGCATGAAACCCGCACTGCATGACGAACATCCGCCGGCCCTTCGTCATGTGAATCTCTTCCTTGACCGGCTGCCCGGCCAGATGCTCATGACTTTCCGCACTCACGACTCGCTTGTGATGGGGATTCATCGGCAAAGGGGTGTTGAACAGCACGCG
Source organism: Nitrospira sp. (assembly GCA_013696305.1). Classification (GTDB taxonomy): domain Bacteria; phylum Nitrospirota; class Nitrospiria; order Nitrospirales; family Nitrospiraceae; genus Nitrospira_A. Next base: position 9,300 of record JACCYV010000006.1, on the reverse strand, counting down.
CGGCCCGAGCTGAGAGGTTTCATAGGCTTGGATGTCATGCATGACAGGATCCATATTCATGACGACCACGTTAGATCCGTCCTTGACGACGGTCACAAAAGGAAGGAACCGGCAATCACGCGCCTCTATCGTCAATGGCTCGAACTTAAACGCCTTGCCCTTCGTGGCGTCGCTAAGGAGGACGACGACATCCTTCATTCCATTACCGGCCGTCATTGAAAACTCGTCCAGAATCCGCCATCCCGTCCCCGTCGAAATTCTCCCGCAATAGACAGGGTCCGGGAACGTGATCAAGTTATACCCTTTCGGGGTTGGTTTTCCCCCCGTCATGGTGACTGTACCGGTAATGCTCCCGCCATTCGTGACTGCAATCTCCTCGTATGCCCACGACGGTGACCAGCAGACACCGAGGGCACAGAGCACGGCAAGGCCGACCATTTGCATGTCATTCCTCCAGCAATAATAAGTTGTCGATGAGCGGTGTCCGCATGTGGTGAGGGGACACATTTTTATCATACACAATCGAAGCGCCATAACAAAAGGGGGGAGCCTTTCCAGGCTCCCCCCTTCTCTCGCACTTCTTGAGAGATTCGACCGGGCTTATTTTACCGCGACAGGGATCGCATGCCCGGCCGGGTGCTCAGCCTCGGCGCTCTTCGTACCGGCGTTGGCCCCGGCCAATGGCAGCAATCGGGTATCGCCGGACGGCAGTACCCGCACATAGCCCCACTGTCCGGATTGCGAGTACGGCAACCGCTGGTTGCTGTACACATAGTCGCCCGGCAAGCGATACGGACCCCCCGCAGATGGGAGAAACGCATCAAGCACCTCAGAACCGGAGTATTCGACCACACTGATGTGGTCGGCTCCCCGCATAAACGGCTCAATCGGCCATTCGTGCTTCTCGACGCTGAACATGCCGTTCTGTTCATTGTTGACGCCCAACACATGGATACGCACCGGATCACCGGCATGCGCCTCGATGAGCGGGGTCGCCGGATCTTCCGGCTTGTCAGCCTTGCAAGGCTGGAACACCTTGCCTAACGAGCAGCCCTGTTCTTCGCGGAACTTATAGGGCTCCGACCGGTAATTCACACCGGTCAGGCCCGCCACATTCTGGACGTACGGCATGAAGCTCGTGCCGATAATGTTGTCTTCGTCTTGGAAGAACAATGCCACGTCCCGATAGTTCGCGCGCATTTCATTTCCCGGAACCGAGCGGTCGATAATGACGTCGGCCATCCAAGAGTTCTTGTTGGACAGATCCGCGCCAGTCTTGGGATCACGATACTTCGATCCCTTCGGACCGACCACCACAGCGCCGAACAACCCGTTTCGCGGATTGGTCATCACATTGCCCCAATCCCACACCAGCGAGGTCGTTTCGCCGTTGAACGGATCCGCATAATAGGTGTATTCACGCTCGCCCCCAGGGGCGACCGTCTGGTCACCCGGGTTATTCCCCACATTCGCGCCCATGGAATCCTTCGGATCGAAGGCCAGGCCGATGGCGGAGAAGGAGGCTCTGCTGTCCTTCATCTTGTTCTTCAAATGAACCTTGACGCAGTCACCGTTATTCACGTGAAGCGTGAGCGGCATCGGGTGCGTTCCGGCCGCCACTTTCGCCGTGTCCTCCTCCAATGCATAGATCTTGGCTTCGGAATTGGTCATGAGGATCTTGCGCTCAAAGTCTACTTCGATTTCGTCCGGAGCCTTCGCGTTGAACTTCATTCCGGGATAATCCATCGCGACGACGTTGAAATTCTTGACTGGAGCATCGGCAGGACACACCGGCAGAATCTTTGGTATGTCGCCCTTAATCGAGAAGCCCGCCGGCAGCTTCTTGAGATCAGCTTGCTCTTTATCCAGAACGCGGATGATTCCCCAACCGCCTTCGGAGAATTTGGAGGATCGGCCGTTGAAGTGAATGTAGTCGCCGGCTTGATGCCGTGTCCCACCCGCCTCGGGAACGACCAAATCATACCGTTCCGCAATACCGATATGGATCGAGTTCTTCCGATTGGCATCCGAGGCATACCGCTCCGTCCAGAACGTGTGACCGGACAAGGTCCAGGTCATCGTCTCGTTCATGAGTGTATGCAAGAGACGGAACACCATCGTATCTCCGACATAGGCCCGCAAGGTCGGCGTGTAAGGATCACCATGCACGAGACTGCTGAAGGCCTGCGATACATCCGGGTTCGTTGCCAACCGCTGCGCGATCGGTGCCGCTCTGAAATTCAGGCCGCTGCCGGTGGTATGAGTTCCACCGTTCAGGAACGGCATAGGTGTCATATAGATCTTCTCAGGCATCATGAAGGACACGGTCTTCCCTGCCTCAAGCGCCACTTCGATCGGCTGCCCGGGTGGGTTACCCGCCGTCACCACATTGACAGTGTGCGGCACGGTATCGTGCACTTGCACCATCAATTCGCGGAAACTGTTGTTCACTCCGTGGCCGACCGGCTCGTTGGTGTGAATGTCCGCAATCGGGCCGCTGCGGATTGATTTTCCAGTCTTCGGATCATGATAGGTGGATCCAACCGGCTCCGCGATAAAGGTCCCGAAACCGCCGTGTGGCCAGGTGGTCGCGCCAAATGCGTGGTCGTGCCAGAAGACCGTCCCCACGTCCGCATCGACCCAGAACCGTTGCCGCACGAATTCGACCGTCACGATATCATTGGCAGGGTGATCATTCTTCAACCCTTTCGCCAAGGTGATCGTGTTGCCGTTGATGGCCTTGATGCGGGAAATTTCATTTCCCTTCACATTGTCGGCGCCGACGAGAATCAGCGTGCCAACATGGTATTGCTTAGCGTTCTTGACCGTGATGGTGGTCGCACCCTTCTTGGCCGGCGCGGTGAACACGGTGTTCATTGGGACTGGAAGTCCCTTGGGATTCTTCTTTTCAAGCATCGTGAACGGACGCACCGACTGTTCATAGGAGAAGCCGGTGATCACGCCGTCGGACGCTTGATTGTCGAACTGCAAGAAATGCCAGTGGGTATTGATCTTCGACGACTGGAAATTGGTGTAGTCATCGTCATCCCACTCGCTGGTCAAAGTCCAGTCCACGCAATCATAGATGTTGCCACGGACCACCAACGGATACTTCAGATCGTCGTTCTTCCTAATGTCCGCTTCCTCTTCGTGCAAGACATAGATCAAGCCGTTCGGATCAATGACCGACGGCTCTTTGCCCGTCTTCTTCGCAATGGTGATCGGAAGCTTGATGAAATGAACGTTGAAACTCTTCCGTCCGGCATTGACTGGACAGAGGCTCCAGTTGCCCTGTTCGCCTGGCTTAGCTTGATCAACACTCTCCTCACCGTTGTCCTCCCGGCGGATCATTTCCAGCCAAGGGGCGCCGCTATGATTCGGGGCGAACATCACGCGCTTCCCAAAATGCGGGGTAAGGTGTGGCCAGGCGACTTTCCCCGTCAACGGCTCGAATGTGATTGGATGCCGTTTGCCGGGATGAGTGGATTTGTACTTGGGATTGTCGGTGGTGCTTTCAGGCTCGCTCAATGCACGGGTGCCCTCCCATGCCCAGTCCAACACGGTGGCATCGTACGACACAATCTGACCCTTTTCGTCATTCTTGTGACCCGGTTTGCCCATTGTCGGGAGCTGCATTTCAACCCAGTCCTTGATGTTGATGGTGGCTGGATTGGATTTCCAATCGCTCTTGCCCTTCGCAACGATCTTGAAGGACGTCCCGAACCAATCGACGGTTTGACCGACTAGCTTGTCCGACGTAATCGGAGCCCGGATGCGGCCTTTTCGATCCGGCAATTCGCGCAAATCCGGCATGACGTCATTGCGCATGTCACCCTGCTGAATCGTATTGTAGACACGCCAATAGCCCCACATACCCGCCACATAATGGTGCGCCACGTGGCAATGGAAGAGGAAGTCACCGGCCAACTGCTGGCAGAGGCCGGATCCACACTCCGTCTCGAGGTCCAATGCTTCTGACGGCCCGATCACTTCCACGTCAACACGGTCTGACTTCGCACGAATGACGGGATATTTGACCGGCCCGTTCACGGCGGTCGTCCAGAGGTTCATGTCATCGATGGCGCGCGGGCTGCGCGGCCACCGAATCGTGCCGCCATGCGGGTGGTGGCTGTGGAATACTTCCGATCCACCGTGGACCAGGCGGAACTTCGCCGGATCGCCCATGTAGGAACGAGGAATCGTCGGGGACGGATCGCCAAACGTATAGGAGCTATACCCCATCGACTCGTCTTCAAAGCCGAAGTACTCATGCTGCACGTGCATGTTGTTGATCCCGAACGGCTCGCTGCGATAATTGATCGCGCGGCCCCCGGGACGATAGGCGTCCGTCAGCGGATCACGCTGTGGCAGGAAGTCGCCCTTCTTATTGACGGGGCGGAACGCTTCATCGCCGACTTCGTGATACATCAGCACGAACTCCCGAAAATCAGGTCCGGTCCCGTTCTTGATGATGACCTGCCACCCACTCGTGGCCGGGGTAGCGTCACCGGTGCCCAACGGTTCGAGGTACTCAGATCCGCGCGGCTCAACGATGAAAGACCCGAAAAGTCCCATCACCGTCAATTCACGATCGTTGGCGAAGGTGTGGAACTGGCGTACCCCCTCCTGGGTGCTTGGATGGATATACCATTCGAACTCTCCGCTCTTCTCTTTTGCGACGATTGAGTCGGCATTGGTCGTGGCGGCCGACGCGCCGGTTGCACTGACGACCATGCTGGAGCCATGGATGTGCAAGCTGACGTCCTCGCCACCTTCCAACTTGTTGCTCAGCTTGATCTTGACGCAATCGCCTTGGTTGGCGCGAATTGCCAATGGCTGAATCCACTGCGCCTGGACGCCGGGGATCACCGCGCCAGGATCGAATCCTTCCTTCTCGCGAGCTTCCCGATTCTTGGTTTCTTCCGCACGTACTTTATCGAGATTTTCGTCCAGCGTGTACATGTAACCGGGATAGAAATCGAGCCACTGGTTGAGCGTGATCTCGACGTTGATCGCGGACACATTGTACTGCTTCACAGGAGCGGTGGCCGGACACTTGCCGCCACCGGTCAAGGCCACTGGTTCCACCCGAGGATCGGACATCAACAGGAGGTCCTGACCACCTGCTCCATATTGATGCATCATCGTCTGGGTATTGAACATACCCGTATTGACCTGCTGCGCCTGCGGATCATGGGTCAAATGTTCCATGATGCGCTGATGTTGCTGCTCCACCATCGCGGAGCGCTCCGGCTTTCCAACCATAGCGTCCTCGACGATCGTCTGGCCCTTCAACTGTTCCGCCCACGGCGGCAGTTGATGCGACATCGCCGTCTGTGGCGGCTCCGCATGGCCCGCATGCGGCTGATTCTCAGCCGATGCGGCCAACGGCAGACACACGAGCGCACCACCAGCGATCACGCTGAGGGCGCGCGTTGTGACACGAGCTAACCAATGACAATCCATGGACCGGCCTCCTTGGATAGAGTTGAGAAAGGATTGATGAAAACGTAATGAGCTGTTACGAGCAGAACACACAAACTCCGATAATGACTTTGACTTTGGAGGTCGTTCGCAGTGTGATCCCGCGCCTTGAGCGACACAGGATACTCCTTTGTGAAACAGGGGCCGAAGAGTACTGAAGTCTTGCTTCTCTGTCAACCCCCTCACACCCTTCACGAGCCTCAAGGATCAGGTGCCGCACACCTATTCGTATCCGATGTTCAAGTCGCACGCGACCCTCCCTGAGATACGGTAGTAAAGTCTCGGCCGAGTCCCCCCTGCGTGAGGATGTCTCACTCCATTGTCTCTATTCCGGTACTTCAGGCATAATGACGCATGATCTTGAAACGCTGGCTCGTTGGCCTGCCACTCAAGACGAAGGAAGCCGCTCACGAACGCCTTTCCAAGCGACTCGCCCTAGCCGTCTTTTCCTCTGATGCCCTCTCCTCGGTGGCCTATGCCACGGAAGAGATCCTGCTTGTCCTGACCCTGGCCGGCACCGCCATGGTGGGCTATTCCATCCCGCTTAGCCTTTCCATTATCGGATTACTGGCGATCCTGACCATGTCCTATCGGCAGATTATCTTTGAATATCCGGAGGGCGGTGGCGCCTATATCGTCGGAAAGTCGAACCTCGGCGAGTGGTCGGGGCTGGTTGCCGCCGCCGCCTTGATGATCGACTACGTCCTGACCGTGGCGGTCAGCGTCGCGGCCGGAATCGCCGCTCTGACCTCCGCCGTCCCGACACTTCTTCCCCTTCGAGAAGCGCTCTGCTTCGCCGCCATCATCCTGGTCATCGTCGTCAACTTGCGGGGCGTCCGTGAATCGGGCCAATTCTTCGCCGTGCCGACGTATGTTTTCATCGGTAGCATCGCGGCCATGCTCGGCGTCGGCGCTGTCCAGATTCTGTTCGGTCATGCGGCCCGTGTCGAACCGCCGCCCAGCATCGCCGCCACAGAGTCGTTGACCCTCTTTCTCCTGCTCCGCGCCTTTTCCTCCGGCTGTACCGCCCTCACAGGAGTGGAAGTCATTTCGAACGGCGTCTCCGCATTCAAAAAACCTGAACCCAAAAACGCCGCGTTCACGATGATCGGTATGGCCGCAATTCTTGGCACGCTGTTCATCGGTATCAGCGCGATGGCCTATTACTTCGGCATCGTTCCCAAAGAGGATGAGACCGTCGTGTCGCAAATCGCCCGCGCCACCTTCGGGACCGGTCCGCTGTACTTTCTCGTGCAGGGGGCGACCATGGTGATCTTGATCCTGGCGGCCAACAGCAGCTTTAACGGATTCCCGCGACTGGCGTCGATCTTGGCACGCGACAGCTATATGCCGCACCAAATGTCGATGATGGGGGACCGGCTGGTCTTTTCAAACGGCGTGATCATTCTCGGTGTCTTCTCCTGCCTGCTGATCCTGCTGTTCAACGGCGACACCCATGCGCTCATTCCGCTGTATGCCGTGGGCGTGTTCCTCTCCTTCACCATCTCGCAGGCCGGGATGGTCAAGCGCTGGCTGGTCAAGAGAGGACCCCATTGGGAAAAGAAACTGCTTGTCAACGGGATCGGCGCCGTCACGACCGCCCTTGCCACGCTGATTATCGCGAGCACGAAATTTACCCACGGCGCCTGGATCGTGATCGTCCTCATCCCACTGTTGATCATGCTGTTTCGTGCCATTCGTTCACATTACAAGGCGGTGTCCGAACAGGTGGCGCTCTCGCGAGACCATCGTCCTCCGATGCCTCGACGCAATATCGTCGTGCTGCCGATCGGCGGCGTCAATCGGGCCGTCATTCGCGCGGTGGACTATGCTCGGAGCCGGTCGGGGGACATTCGCGCGGTTCTCGTGGATGTCGATCCTGAAGAAACCGCGCGGGTGGAAATTCAATGGGCTCAGTGGGGGTGTGGTGTGCCGCTCGCGGTGTTGCCGTCACCCTATCGTTCCGTGCTGAGGTCCCTGCTGGAGTACATCGAGCAAGTGCTGCAGAAAGATCAGGAATGCTGGGTCACCGTCGTCATTCCGGAAATTCTCCCCGCACGCTGGTGGCAGAACATCCTCCACAATCAACGCGCGCTGATGTTGAAGGGCGCCCTCCTCTTCAAAGATCGCGTCATTCTGACCGACGTCCCCTACCATCTGACGAGGTGACGGCACATGCGTAACACGGCCACACATTGTCCTCAGTGGTTCAAATCGTATCGCTGTCTTCTTGCTGCATGTTTTTTCCTGAGCCTACTTTCCGGTCAGGCGCAGGCCTTTCGCATCGTCTCTCCCGCCGACAGTGCAATCCTGACCTCAGGCCAATCGGTTCCGGTTGAAGTCGAAGCCGGCAGGGAAGCGGGCCTGGTCGAGGTGCGCTACTACTGGTATCCCGAACAGACAGAGGCGCTGGTGGAACAAGGCGCGGACCGAATGGGCCAGGCACCGCAGGGAAGCATGTCCACCGAAAAGTATTGGCAGAAAGACAGCATCACGGGAGCTCCGGTCGTGGCCTTGCCGGCGTTGACCTCCAGCGTCGATCGTCTGCCCCCCTATGGTGGCGCGTTGCCCGTTCCATCGGATGCGATCGGGCGCATGCGCCTCCTCGCTATCGCCGACATTTCGCAAGGTCGCCTGGGCCGTAAAACCGTTTTCGATGAAGTGTTTGTTATAGTCCAACCTGCAGCCGACCTGGTCTCTCTCGACTTCGAGACAGAGAAGCCGCTGCAGCTCGGGCGCACGGGACAATCTTCCGCCTATGGTCATGTCGATTCGCTGGGCAAGATCTTCGAGCTCCCGGTGGTCGGTGAATTCACCGACGGCATCACACGCCCGCTGGCGTCGCCGAGTGCCGGAACCAGCTATACCTCCGGCAACGAGCACATCATCAAAATCTTGTCCGACGGCCTGCTCCAAATCGTGGGCAACGGCAAGACGTCCCTGACTGTGACGAACCGCGGCAAACAGGCGACGCTCGACGTTCGGGTCGAGGTCAACTCAGAGCCCAACGATCCCCCCTTGGCGAATGCCGGATCCGCCAGAACGGTAACAGCCGGTACGAAGGTGCGGTTAAGCGGGTTACAGAGCCGGGATCCCGAAGGTGAGGCGCTGTTCTACGCCTGGAGTCAGGTGCGAGGCAGCAAAGTCGCGATGCTGGACGTCAACATGCCGGAGCCGTCATTCACCGCTCCCTATGTGTCAGAAAAACGCACGTTCCGTTTCAAGCTGCGTGTGACGGACAAGAAGGGCGCGGATGGGGTGCCGGCGTATGTCGACGTCACCGTCGAACCTTAGCAGGCTGCTGAAAAAGGCCCCCGGCGGCGTTCTCAGTCGTACGCCTCCTTACGACGTACCGTAAAGGTACGCCTCAGTCGCCGAACTCCCTGCGGCCTTGCCGGACGACCTTTTTGAACAGCCTGCGTAGATATGTGAGATCAGAAACCCGCATACACCCACGGTTTATTGCAATTGATTCCTCAATATTAATCGGTTGGGCCACAGACGCTTTCGCCTCAGATTCCAAGCTTCGCGCCACAGCGCACAATGTCCAAACAACCCTGCTCGATTCTAACTGGATACCTATAATTTGTTTGCACCACTTCATTGAACTAGCTCGACACCCTAACCTTCAGATATCCGCTAAACGAATCGAACTCCTCAAGTCATTCTCACAGATAGGTTGGTTGGGCTGGAGTTCCCCCGGTTTAGCGGACACCTTCCTGAACTAACGCCGTCCGCTGTTCAAACTCCACTGGGCTCAGATATCCCAAGGTAGAGTGGCGGCGACGCCGGTTATAGAATCCTTCGATATACGCA
>JACCYV010000055.1 GCA_013696305.1 Nitrospira sp. | reverse complement strand
GTGATTGCCGCCAAAGCTGTCGCCTTCAAGGAAGCTCTGTCTCCGGCATTCAAACGGTATCAGCAACAAGTCGTCGCCAATGCGCGCACCCTGGCTCAGGGACTTGTCGAGCGCGGCTATAAGATCGTGTCTGGGGGCACGGATACTCACTTAATGCTTGTGAACCTGACCAACAAGGGCATTACCGGCAAGGAGGCTGATGCCGCCTTGGACGCCGCCGGTATTATCGTCAACAAGAATGCCGTTCCTTACGATGAGAAACCGCCCGCCGTGGCCAGCGGCATCCGCATCGGCAGTCCCATGGTCTCGACTCGCGGCATGCGTGAGTCGGACATGCATGAGATCGTCGCGCTCATCGATCGCGTGTTACAGCACCCCCAAGACCAACAGGTGCAGGCCGAGGTTCGGGCGCAGGCAAAGACATTGTGCAACCGTTTCCCCATCTTTCATGCCTACGATGCGTCTCCCGCTTAGGCAGGACGTTCGCCAGTGAAGTGTCCTTTCTGCGACGATGTCGAGGACAAAGTCGTCGATTCGCGGATGGCCAAGGAAGGAGAGGTCATCCGGCGGCGGCGCGAATGTTTATCGTGCAAACGCCGCTATACGACGTACGAACGCGTCGAAGAAACCATGCCTGCCGTCGTGAAAAAAGACGGGCGCCGGGAACCGTTCGATCGAGGCAAGATCGTCTCCGGCCTCAAGAAGGCCTGTGAAAAACGTCCGATCAGTACGGCCACCATTGAAACTGTCACCGACCGTATCGAAAAGCGAATCCAGGATATGGGTGAAACGGAAATCGTGAGCACCGCCGTCGGTGAGGAAGTCATGAAAGAGCTGTCACAGCTCGATCAGGTCGCCTATGTCAGATTCGCGTCCGTGTACCGGGAATTCAAAGACATCGATCAGTTCATGGACGAAATCAAATCCCTGGCCCAGCAGCGCCGGGAGCGATGAGCCCTCCCCGTTCCCTGTCCGTTTCGAATCGGTCAACTCGGTATAGGCAAGATAGGCACCAGCACGGGAAAGGCCTGCGCGCCCCGCATTACCAACCCATGGCAACCACCCAACGTCCACGCGAGCGACGTCATGCCCTAAGGCCGAATAGGCGGCGATCGCCCGGAGCCACGCATGTGGTCATCATCGGCGCGGGTCGCGGGGGCACGGCATTGATGGAAATCTTCGCGAATGATCCGCTGGTCCGGATCGTCGGCGTGGCGGACATCAGTTCCCAGGCTCCGGGTCTGGGGCTCGCACGACGGCTGCACATCCGTGTCACGCGCAGTTACCGGCAATTACTAAAAATGGGACCGGTCGATCTGGTGATTGATGTCTCGGGGAATCCGGAGGTCGGCGAATATTTGCAAGACATCCGGCGGCTGGGTGTCTCGGTCATCGGGGGAGCGAGCGCTAAGTTCATGTGGCAGTTGATCGAGGCGCGCATTCGCGCCACGGCCGACATTGAAAAGGCCTTGAACAAATACCAGTCGCTCTACCGATTGTACGTCAAGGAAACCGGCGCGGCGGTGACCGAAGAACGGACCCGCATTGCCTGTGAGATTCATGACGGCCTGGTGCAAAGTCTTGCCGGCGTCAATTTCAAGCTGGAACTCTCCCAAGAGCTGATCCGGAAAAACCCCAAAGCCAGCCTGGCCACCATCAGCGAATCCAAAGCCCAGCTGAAATTGGCGATTCAGGAGGCGAGGCAAGTGATCTTCAACCTGCGCCCCCTCCACTATGACAAAATGGAGCTCATCCCCGCGCTGACAAACTATCTCAAATCCTACGAGACTCAATATCATATTAAAACGGCTTTTTCCGTCTCAGGAGATGAGACGATTCTATTTCCTCGCACCAAAATTTTTCTCTTTCGGATCGTGCAAGAGGCGCTGAGTAATGTGCAGAAGCATGCCAAGGCCGGACGGGTGTCGGTTCAACTCGACATTCGCCCGGATCTGCTTCAAGTGACCATCGGTGATAACGGGATCGGATTCGACATGGACGCGGTGCTCCGCGATCCTGAAAAGTGGGATCACTTCGGCATTCGCGCCATTCTGGAACGGGCCCGCCTGGTGGGGGGAGAAGCCACGATCGATTCGAAGAAGGGGCGCGGCACGCGGATCGTGTTGCGGGTCCCAC
>JACCYV010000054.1 GCA_013696305.1 Nitrospira sp. | reverse complement strand
CACCTTATTTCTCGATGAAATCGGCGACCTGGACCCCGTCATGCAAGCCAAACTGCTCAGGGTATTGCAAGAGCGAACCTTTCGGCGCTTGGGGGGCACGGAAGACCTCTCCGTCGATTTCCGTTTGATGACCGCGACCAATCGCGACCTCAAGAAGGAAACCGCGCGCGGAACCTTTCGTGAGGATCTCTATTTCCGCCTGAACGTGGTCACCTTCGAACTCCCTCCGTTGCGCGTGCGCACGGAAGATGTGTTGCCTCTCTGCATGCAAGCCCTGTTGCGGTTCGGGAAAGAATTCGGGAAGGATGTCGTCGACATCGAACCTGAGGCGCGGGAACTTCTCCAACGGTACAACTATCCCGGCAACATCCGCGAACTGCAGAACATCATCGAACGCGCCATGATCCTCTGTCATGACAAGACCTTGACCGCCGGCTGCCTGCCGCGAGAACTCCATGATCAGGCCCCGCATATTGCCGTGGCCATGGCACAGGGGTCGCATCCCTCGCTGCGCATCGAGATGGTCCTCGGCAAACAGACGCTCGCAGATATCGAGTCCGCACTCATTGAGGAAGTCGTGCGCCTCTCAGACCATAATAAGACTCTGGCGGCCAAACATCTCGGCCTGACACGATTTGCTTTGGATCGCCGGCTCAAGAAGCAGATGGAGCAGGAATAACCACGCCGCAGCGGCTCAATCCGTGGTTGAACCACGCGCGTCGAAGGGCCGATAATCAGGCAATGGATCAGATGCGTCATGATGCACATGCGTGACCGGTGGGTTCTCCCCGCGGTAGTCGGATTGAGCGGCGGGCTTTTCCTGCTGGATCTATTCATGCCGTTGGGGGTGGCCATAGGCGTGCTCTACGCAGGGGTCGTCCTGCTGGCCTCCTTCTCGTCCAATCCTCAACTCCCTCTGCTCATCGCCGGCTGTGCCACAGGACTCCTCATTACGGGAGCGGTATTGGGGCCTCGCCTGAGCAGCATTCCCCTCTGGGTCGGGGTGCTCAATTGTAGCCTCGGGCTGATGATTGTCTGGATGTCTGCCGTACTGCTGAGGCAACGGCACCAGGTGGAGATCCATCTGCGTCAGACCAGAGACGCCTTGGAAGATCGCGTGGCAGCCCGCACCAAGGAGCTCGCCGATGTGAACCGAACGCTGGTGAACGAAATTTCCGAACACATCGAGACGGAGCGCTCTCTCCGCACCAGCGAGCACGCGCTCGCCACCAGCCGGCAGGAGCTTCAAGATTTGACGGCCCGGCTCCTCACGGCCCAGGAGGAGGAACGCCGGCGCATTTCCAGGGATCTCCACGACGACATCAATCAGCGCCTGGCTATGCTGGTCGTCCAAGTTGAATCGTTGGATACCAGTCTTCCGGCTTACGCCATCACATGCAGCAAGGAATTACGGTCAATTCAGGACCGCCTGACCGAGCTGTCGGATGATGTTCGCCATTTGGCGTACCAGTTTCATCCATCGATTCTCGACGACCTCGGACTCACCGTCGCCCTGCAGCGCCTCGTCGATGACTGTGCCACCCGTTGGAACCTCCAGGGCCGGTTTAATGCTCAGCCGGCGCCTCGACCCCTGCCACAGAAGGTGTCAACGTGCCTGTATCGCATCGCTCAAGAGTGCCTGGCCAATGTCGCAAAACATGCGCGGGCCACGCGGGTGATGGTGTGCCTGTCGTCCACCGCCGAGACCGTGACGCTCAACGTGGAGGATAACGGGGTCGGTTTTGATACGCAGAGCGCGATCGACGGCCACCGCGGACTCGGGCTGGTCAGCATGACGGAACGCGTGCGTCTGGTCCAGGGCACCGTCACGATCGATTCAACCCCGCAGCAGGGAACGCGGCTGCATATCAGCGTGCCCTACGCGGAGGTGCCCGTATGATCATCCCTCGCGTACTGCTCGCCGACGACCACACACTGGTGCTGGAGGGCTTCCGGCGAATCGTGGAGCAACGTTGCGAAGTGGTGGGAGCGGTCGAGAACGGTCGCGCCCTGCTCGAGGCCGCCACCCGCTTACATCCTGATTTGATCCTCCTGGACATCTCCATGCCGCTTTTGAACGGCCTCGATGCTGCGCGACAGGTAAAAAAAGCGCTGCCCGATGTCAAACTGATCTTCGTTACCATGCATGCGGACCCGGCCTATATGAGCGAAGCCTTTAAAGCGGGTGCATCCGCCTACCTGCTTAAGCGGTCCGCGGCGAGGGAATTGGACCAGGCCATCGACGCGGTATTGAGAGGACAGTATTTCGTGACCGCCCTGCTGACGTGGGATGTCGTCACCTCCCTCTCCCAAGGACAAGCGACCCTGCTCGCACAGCGGCAGGAACTGACGCCGCGCCAGCGTGAGGTGCTGCAGCTCGTCGCGGAAGGACGGACCATCAAGGAAATTGCCGCACTGCTGAATATTTCTCCCAAAACGGTGGAATTTCATAAGGCGCAGATTATGTTCCATCTCGATCTGCACACCACGGCCGAATTGACCAAATACGCCCTCGCACATGGGCTGACGTCGGCGTAGCGGCGGCCGGTCCATCATGTATTCGAGGGCACGACGCAGGCACTCGTGACGGAGTCTCTCGCAATCTTTCACATGTGACCTAGGATATCGCCTAGTTGTCAGTCCTCTCCTGGTTCGTTATCCTCGTCCTTCGACATTCCGTTGTGCTCATGCGCCGATGTGACGCATTCGGTTCCGGGATTGTCGATGGAGGTCCGGACAGTGGACTCCGCAGCTACTCAATGCCAATGTTGCTGGCGCGTCCGGCATGGTGGGACCGACCAGCACTCATCCGCTGGATGGGGCGAGCTGTCGGCATTCATGCAGCAATATAACGTGCATCCCCATGACCTCACGTTATCCGAAGGGTATTGCCCTCAGTGTGATCAATTTTATTGCCGGCTCACGCAAGGCCTTTGATCGTAACAGGCGCGGATCTGCATAGACCAGTCAGCGAGGCGAGAATAATGGGATGCCCCCGATGCCGGAACCTCATAGTACAAGAGACCTTCGTCGATCTGGATGCCGATATGAACCCCTTCAGTTTTACAGGCGTGCGTTGTGTGATCTGCGGCGCCATCGTAGACAGCGTGATCGCTCAACACCAAATTATTCGTCCAAAACCCCACATGCATCAGATACGGGCCCGCAAACCACTGCTCCGGTTTGGGTAATCGCGGACAACGCCGTCGCACGACATCCAGGAAGGACTTACTGTTCCCATTGGCAAGAACCTGTGCGTGGCAGGGTCGCCTCACGCGACCAACTGTATCGCATAATTTTTTTGCCAGGCCAGCGCCACCGAGATGCACAGTGCTGCACTCGCTTCATTGCGAGTCATCGGGACACCCCTCCTGCACCACACCCGCTGTTCATTCGGCGCCGCCGCCGGCTTGGCTTCCATCACCGGTCCTGAGAGGACGATACCGTCATGACGCTTGGTCTATTTACTCCACTGAAGGTGTTACGCTGCTCGACTCCTGCAGTGAGGACCAATGTTGTGGATGGAGGGATGCAACGATGACACACACGAGCCGACCGCGATCCATGGAGTGTTCACATCCGCAGACAGGATCCCGCAGCCACTACTGCTATATGTGGCAGGGCGTCATCACCTTCCTTCAGCAGCGGTTCAGCCAGGGACGCACTGACCTCACAACTCTTGTCCTACGCACACTGCTCTGTTCGACGCTTTTAAGCCCGTCCCTAGGATGGGCCGCCTCTCCCTCAAGCATGCCGTCCACCGCGGCACGCGAACCCTCCTTTTCACTAGAGACGGTGCTGAATCTCGCCTTGACGCACAATCCGACGGTCGCCAGCGCAGAGGGGACCATCGAGCAAAACCGCGGGCAACAGGTCGCCGCCAACACCTATCTCAATCCCTCGGTCAGCGCCCACAGCGGAAGGGGGAACATTCGAGACCTGGGAATGTTCGATGCGGGGGCCCGGGAATCGATCACAGAATTCAACCTCACCGTCGGTCAGCCGATCGAGTGGCCGTCAAAACGCTTGGCCCGCCAACGCGCAACGGCAGCAGGCGTGGCGAGCGCCTCCGCCGGCCTAGCGGAAACCCGCTTAAATCTGGTAGCCGACGTCAAGGTCGCATTCTATGACCTGCTCCTCGCTCAGCGCGCATTGACCCTCGCACAACAAAATCTGGCGACCGTCGAAGATGTGGATAAGGCGGTGCGGACCAGGGTGCGCTTGGGAGAAAGTCCGCAATTCGAAGCGATCCGGTCCGGGGTGGAGGTGCTCAAGGCCAACCAATCGGTGACGCGAGCCGCCAATCGAGTACGCGTCAATCGGGTGATGCTGGATACCCTGACGGCCGGCTCGCTCGGCCCCTCGTATGCCATCGACGGCCAGCTGCACCGCATGGGCCCCGGTTTCGGCATCGACATCTTGACCGATCGTGC
>JACCYV010000005.1 GCA_013696305.1 Nitrospira sp. | reverse complement strand
GGCTGCAAGCCGCTCACGCATCCTACATTGCTCAGTGCTGCCGCTCAGGTCAATAAAGGAGTCGTCACGCATGCCTGATTTTCCGATTGAATATGCCACCCGCATCAAGACATTGCCGCCCTATCTTTTCGCCGCCATCGACACGATGAAACACGAGGCCCTCGCGCGCGGGGTTGATATCATCAACCTTGGCATCGGCGATCCTGATCTCCCGACGCCTGCACCTATCATCGACAGTCTGGCTCAAGCCGCCAGAAACCCGAAGCACCATCAATATCCCTCGTATGAAGGCATGCCGGCGTTCCGCAAGTCCGTGGCGGATTGGTACAAGCGTCGATTTAACGTTACGCTCGATCCGGCCAACGAAGTACTGACCTTGATCGGCTCGAAGGAAGGAATCGGTCACGTCCATCTCGCCTTCGTCGATCCGGGTGATGTTGTGCTGATCCCCAGTCCAGGGTATCCCGTCTATCCGGTCGGAACCGGCTTTTCGGGAGGCCTGTCGCACATCATGCCGCTTACGAAGGCCAATGGATTTCTTCCTGATTTGAACGCAATCCCCAAGGATGTGGCAAGCAAGGCCAAGCTGATGTGGCTCAACTCCCCGAATAATCCTACCTCAGTCATTATGAGTACAGACTACTTCAAGCGCGTGGTGGAGTTTGCGCAGGAACATCACGTCATCGTCTGTCATGACGCGGCCTACTCGGAAATCTATTACGACGGCAGGCGTCCGGCGAGCTTTCTCGAAGTGGAGGGGGCCAAGGAGGTGGGAGTGGAGTTCCATTCCCTATCCAAAACCTACAATATGACCGGCTGGCGCATCGGATTCGTCGTCGGCAATAAGCACGTCTTGGCCGGGCTCGGCAAGGTGAAGAGTAACTTGGACTCCGGCGTGTTTGAGGCGGTGCAAGCAGCGGGTATTACGGCGCTGGGGTTGGACGATGCTATCACCGACGGCCTCCGAACGGTCTACCAAGAACGTCGGGATACCCTGGTGCCGGGCTTGAAAAAACTGGGTCTGGAAGTTGACACGCCTCCTGCTGCGTTCTATGTCTGGATCACGGTGCCGAAGGGCTATACCTCCGCTTCATTCACCGCTCATCTTCTAGAAAAGGCCGGCATTGTCACGACGCCGGGCAACGGCTTCGGCGCGCCCGGCGAAGGGTACATTCGCATGACCGTATGCACCACGAAGGAACGGCTTGCAGAAGCGGTGGAGCGCATGAAGAAGTCGGGATTCTAAAGGCCGGCTTTATCCCCTGACGGAATTATGGCAACGGCATTTATCGGCTTTGGTTCCAACATGGGGAACCGGATCGACTTTTGCGACCGGGCTGTGACCCTGCTCAGCCTCCTGCCGCATTCACGGCTCGACGCGGTGTCATCGCTGTATGAGACCGAACCGGTCAACGACGGCGCGGCTCCCGGGCCCGCGTGGTTCTTGAACGGCGTCGCGCAGATCGAAACGAATATTGCGCCCGCGAGCCTGTTGGAAATTTGCGGTGAGATCGAACGGTCGCTCGGACGCGATTCGGAAAACCGCAAGGGGCCTCGGACACTCGATCTCGATCTGTTGTTGTACGACGTCGTCATTCTCAACGAGCCGGCCCTGACTATCCCGCACCCGCGCCTGCATCAGCGGCGATTTGTCCTCGTCCCGCTCGTCGAACTCGATCCAGACCGCCGACATCCGGTCCTCGCGCAGAGCCTGCGCGATCTTCTGGCCCAACTGGTCGATAGTTCGGTCGTACGCTTGCTTGAACCCCAGCCACACTCCCGCTATGGATCAAGGCCCGCCTGTAGCCCTTCTCCGATTGCCGGACCTTCCTCGTGAAGACGATCCGCACGACAGCGGCGATGGCTGCGTGGAGGCGCCGACTCCACCGAGAAGGGGTCACGATCGGGTTCGTTCCGACGATGGGGGCCTTACATGACGGCCATCGCTCCTTGATCCGTGCCGCCCGGATGACATGCGATACGGTGGTGGTGAGCATCTTTGTAAACCCGACGCAGTTCGGTCCGACGGAAGACCTCTCGAATTATCCCCGGCAGCTTGGACTCGACCGGGCACTCTGCTTGACGGAGGGGGTCGATGTGGTCTTTGCACCGGAAAGACGGACGATGTATCCTCCCGGTGCTCAAACCGTCGTGGCGGTCCCTGCTATTGCACGGCGCTGGGAAGGCGAGGCGCGACCGCACCATTTTCAAGGCGTGGCAACCATCGTCACCAAACTGCTGTGCCTGGTCCAGCCGGATATCACCTGGTTTGGACAGAAGGACTATCAGCAGGCAGCCCTGGTACAACAACTGATGAAGGACCTCAATTTTCCCGGGCGATTGATCGTCCATCCCACCGTGCGGGATTCAGACGGGCTGGCGCTGAGCTCACGCAATATCTACCTTTCCAAAATTCATCGTCAGGCCGCACCCGTGCTCTTTCGAGCACTCGAGGCCGGTTCGGCGGCCATACATGCCGGAGAGCGTCGCGGTGCAAGCATCCAGCGCCGCATGGCTCGTGTCGTCGCACAGGAACCGCTGGCTGTTCTGGAATATCTCGCTGTCTGCGACCCCATCACTCTCGAACCAGTCTCCAGGCTTCCGCGCAGAGTCGTGCTCCTTGGCGCCCTCCGCATTGGAAGAATTCGCTTGCTCGACAATACGCTGGTTTCATTCCGAGACAAGGTCTAGACGCAAGTGTCCGTCACGTCGCCGTCGGCGGGAGAAACCCGTGGTACCGCAGTTCCACAGACCTTCGGCTCTTCGATCGTGACATATGGAGAGAAGGACGATGCCCCGCGTCACGCGAACCAGGTGACCTGCCTGGACTTCGAGGTGGCAGGCGCACAGAAGTGCCCATAGAATCGGGTGGGGAGACGAATGAGCAACAGGCGGACGGGTGAAGTGATCCGGTAACGTAGCAGGTCTTCAGAGGCAGTCCGGGCTAGGCGCTGACGCGAGGGGCGGTCTTTTCATAAGCAAGTAGATCGAGCACCATTTGACCCATGCGCTGCTTGTCATCCGGCTCAAATTCGAGAAATTTCACTCCGATTGTGCTCGGTTGAATCGAACAGATCATGGCCGCATCGATTCTGATATCTGGCTGTCCTCCCGGAGTGTGCAGCAATACTTTTACGAACGTCCCTCGCGGAAGCGAGGTGGTCGCTTGCAAGGTGCACCCTCCCATCGAAATGTCGGAAACGAGTCCGTCCACCGCCGGGGGGTCCAAGATCATCGATGCCACCAGGTTCGTCCGCAGCCGCCGGTATTCGCGACGATCGAACTCCTGCGATGTTTGTCGACTCTTCGGCCTCCGAGCCTGGAAGCGGGTGGTGCAGATCTGACAGCGGAATTGAAAGATGTGCAGCCAGTTCAAGGCCTTCTCGACGAAGCCGGATCCGGAGGATATTCTGACACACGGCGTGCCGCACGCCGGACAATGAAGCTCTTTCATTCTACAACGCCGACTCCTGCGACATCCTCGCCATGCTGAAACCTCACCGGGCAGGTCCTTTTGACTGCGCCGCAAGAAGAGGTTCCACCTGCGCCGGAGAATAGGTAGACGGTTTCACCCACTTGCCGTCGTCTCGTTTGAAACCCCCAACCTTGCTCAAGTTCGACCGATGGACCTCTCGAAACACAGGGTCCATATGCACCCCATACGAGACGGCCGTTCCATACACCACATACAACAAATCGGCCAGTTCCTTTGCCACTCCGGCCAAATCCTGTGTGGCCATCGCTTCCTTCAATTCATCAAACTCTTCTTGAATGAGCCGCACCCGCAGCAGGCGGATTGCTTCCTCCGGAAGGAGGGGCCTGTCACTGACGGCAATCTCAAATTTCCGGTGAAATTCTTCCACCATCGCCTGGGGATCTATCATCCTATTGTCCTCGTATCTTCCGACGTGAGTGAAAGCCCGGCCCTCGGCTCGGTGTCGCACCCATCCAGCAGCGCGATGTCCTTCTCGGATGAAATCCCGAGGTCCTTGAATTTTCTAGCAGCCGGCAACACTCTGGTCTCCAAAGATCCTACCGCCTTATTATACGCGCCCACGCTTTTCCCGAGCGCCTGACCGATTTCGTTGAGATGATCGGTCAAGACCGCCATGCGTTCGTATAAATCCTTCCCCAGCCGGCCCGCTTGCTCGGCATGCTCGGTCAATTGCTCGTGCCGCCACCCATAGGCCACTGCGCGCAACAGCGCCATGAGCGTCGTCGGTGTCGCGAGCACCACACCTTGGGCGAAACCATCTTCGATCAGCGTCGGGTCTTGTTCCAACGCGGCACCAAGAAATTGTTCGCCGGGAAGGAAGAGCACGACGAATTCCGGCGTCAGTGCAAACTGGGTCCAATAGGCCTTGAGGCTGAGCGCGTCCATTCGAGTCCGAACCTGGCCAGCATGGCGGAGCAAATGCGCCTGTCGCTGCTGATCGTCCGGCGCCTCATACGCATCAAGGTAAGCCGACAGGACGGTTTTGGCATCGACCACGATCTGCCTCCCGCCCGGCAGACACACGACCATGTCCGGACGTAAAAGCCCCTCCAGCGATCCTACTGCATCCTGCTCGACAAAATCGCAATGGGCGACCATGCCCGCGAGTTCCGCCACGCGACGCAACGTCATTTCACCCCAACGCCCGCGCACGGCCGGCGTCCGCAAGGCTTTCACCAGGTTGCTGGTCTCTTGCTGAAGGCGTTGGTGCGATTCGGCCATGAACTTGAGCTGCTGATCCAACCCGCCATACTCCCTCTGCCGAATCTGTTCCGCCTGGCGCAGTTGATCTTCATACCGTCGCAACGAGTCCTCCAACGGTTTGACCAACTCGTGGATCGCCTGCTGGCGCTGGGACAACTCGCCCTTGGCCTCGGTGTGCAACGCGGCAAAGGAGGTGCGTGCGAGATCCAAGAATGCCTCATTGTTCTGTTTCAACGCTTGGCCCGATAGGGCCTCGAACGAATCGTGCAGCTCCTGCCGCGCCTCGGCCAGCAGGGATTTTTGATCTTCCAGGCTGCGCGTGATTTCCTCCATGCGCGTTTCAGCTTTCGTCCGGCCTTGTTGGGACTCGATCAGCGCTTTCCGCAGTCGCTCCATCTCTTTATCCTGATCATCCCGACGTTGTTCGAGTGCGGCGGTGAGCGCCTCAGCCCGTTGCGCCCGCGATGCACTCTCCATCAATTGAGCATTCAGGCGCGATTGGACACCTGACGTCACCCGCCACCCGGCGAACAAAACGCCAACCACCAAGCCGACGGCCAGGCCAATGAGGAATGTTGAGGAACCGAGGTCGATCATGACGCTTCCCTACGGATACACAGAATGGCTGGAATCCTTTTACCCGCTTGTTGTAGGGAAATCGCGTAGATGGTACGAGAAACGACTATAAACGTCAAGGGACCAACCGCAGGATTGTGCCGGTCGAACTCGCGATTTGGACTCGTTCATTTTCGCGCAAGAGACTCGTCGCATATGACACATTGACCAGGACCGGAAGGCCGTATTCGCGAGCGATGATTGCCCCGTGCGAAAGCGTGCCTCCCATCTCAGCCACTAAGCCGGCCGCCATCCCGAAGAGCGGGGCCATGCCGGGGTCAATCACCGGCACCACCAGAATGTCACCTGCCTGCACCCGTTTCCAATCCGCCATCGATCGAACGATCCGGACCGGCCCGCTGGCCATGCCTGCACTGACGGGAATGCCCCGTAACATATCGCTCGATGCGACGCTCCCCAATTGAACACCTTGCTCGACGATCTCGCCCCAATCTCGAATGGTGTCCGGAACCTGCAGCGCTTGGTTCCGTGCATGTTCCTCGCGACGATTCAGGACCAGGCTCTTCCAGTCGCGACCTGTCCCTTCACCCAAGGCCGTTTGTTCGTCCAGGGTTAGATAAAATACGTCTTCTCGTAGGGTCAGGGTTCCCTGGTCCACCATCCGCTCTCCTAGACGGAGGAGCAGATGACGCACGGCCGTGGAGTAATACATCAAATGATGACGATTGGCCTCTCGCAACGCACAAAATCGGCAGAGTCGCCGGTACCACCACCGGAAGACCACTCCGCGGTGGTGCCGCCAGCCGAATCGCCGTGTGATCTCTCCAAGCGCCGCGTCCCGTCGTTCGACCTGTCGCGACACAATGTCCCGGGGAGAGGCTGACTCACTCGAACGCACTTGCGCCCGTAGCACGGTCAAAATGGCCTTCGGTTGATCGGCGATTCGTGGGGACATGACATCCGACTCCCCGACTCCCCGATGCCCATAATCCGCCAGATAGCGTTCAAACAATCGAAGAAACTCCGTTCCCGCGAGTGTTTCCCGAATACCATGTGCCGGGCAGGCTTCCAATAGGAACCACTGATGAACCTTCTGCTCGCTTCGCGCGGCCTCTACGAGCTCAGCCAGCCGAACGATTTGCTGCGCGCTGATCACCGTTCCCTGCCCTTGCACCGCGGCATTGAGCAATTCCCGCCAGTCCTGGCCAAGCCACCCCGGCAGAAATGTGCCCAGGACCTGGAGGCTTTGCGCCACGCCCCCCACAATTCCGAAGGTGACTTCGTGGTCATCGAGCCATCGGCCAAGGCGGTCGAGAGTCTCGATCAGTTCTTCCACCGATAGGTGCTGAATACGATCGGGGCAATATGTTTCCGCCATCTTTTTCATGGCGGAAAAATTTCCAGGCGCCTGTCGTGTCACCTTTCGCCACTCTTGCATCATGATAAGCCCGGCGCGGATGAGGACGAGCGGTCCGAGCGATCGCACGGCCGGAAAGAAGGTCAAGAGCTCGCCCCCCATTTGCTCGGTTAGGAACGCCGGATTTCCATAGAGTTGCACCATCAAAGAATAGAACAGCGTGACATTCAGGTACGGACGTCCGTGCAACACACGCTCCGACGAAAGTCCTTCGGGGATTGTACAGCCGAGTCGCCGATAGGGCGCGATCATGTAGGCGTGCATAAATCGCTCAAGGAATGAGAGAGCCAACGGGCTTGGCAATTCCGGCATGGTTTCTTTGA
>JACCYV010000377.1 GCA_013696305.1 Nitrospira sp. | reverse complement strand
CTCTCAGGTCGAGCACCGGCCCCTCTATTTCATGACGCACCACTGCTGTGGACCCGCGAAGCGAGTGAACCGCGCTCCGCCTTAAAAGGACGGAGCGAGTCCGCTTCCACCTGCGCCATCATGTCCCACGAAGCGTACCGCGTCCCCGTCTTGCACGAGGGAATCCTCGCTGGCGATACGTTTATTGATGGTGACGAGCACCTTCTTTTCCCGCAAGAGCTGCAGCATGTGACGAAGTCCACGGCCCTGGCGTTGAATAACCTGCCGAACACTGAGAGGTGCAGGCACCTCACAAGCCAGATCTCGCTCCCCATCCGTGGTTTGGAGCTGTCCCATCAGCGTAATCGTCACCATGTGCGTGTGTCCTCTCAGTCAATCGGCACCTGGTCCTCATCCTGTCCAGAGGCGCGGAGGAAATTGACTCTGCAGGTAGCCGCGATTAATATTACCACTATGCAATCCCTGAATATCCAGCGTCCTGGGATGCCGGATCTACAATTTGTCCTCGTGGTGTCGGCGCTGTGCACGTCCGGTCTGGCGACATTGAATGTGCCGGAAAACCTGCGGCGCAAGGTGTTCGACGGCTGTTGGGCGCTGGTCAGCACCGACCCACCGCCGAGCAATCAAGGGAAACGAGTGCTGGATCTCCGGTCCGGCACGGAGTTGACTCTCGACGCTCTCGTGGCCACGATTCGTCAACTTTTCGCAGAGGCGGGAATTTCCACACTCACCTGGGATCACGCTCCCAGCGATCCTACGCAGCCCAGCAGCCCTGCTGCTGAACCCTTGATCGATCGTCTGCAAAAGCTTTACCCGGACCCGCCTCCGACTTCTCACCCCTCGGATCGAAACTAACCGCAGTCGGGCCGACTCATGCTCCTTCCAAAGCCTCATGCAGGAGCCTCAGCTACGCCCTGACACTCTCGGCACTCGGGCCGGTCGGCTGCTAGGTGTGAAGGGGGCTAAATTTTGAAGAGGAACGCTCACGCGGTAATAAGCGGAGAGTAGCGGGCAGCGCGATGTATAGCGGACTGCTTTTCCCTAGGCATAGAACCGAGTATGATGGCGCGCAATTGACCCCATACGATCAGGAGGTCCCATGCAAATTACGCCGACACCGCTCAAGGGCTTGTTCCAGATCGAGCCCGATGTGTTCGGGGATGCGCGGGGAAAGTTTGTCGAGATCTTTCGCGAATCGCGATACGACGCGGTCGGGATCGGCAAACCCTTCGTCCAAGACAACTTTTCGTGCTCCGTCAAGGGGACCCTGCGTGGGCTCCACTATCAGCTGGCTCGGCCTCAAGGGAAGTTGGTGACCGTTGTGAAAGGTTCCGTGTACGACGTCGCAGTGGATATCAGGCAGGGATCAGTGACATTCGGACAATGGTATGGAGTCGAGTTGTCCGATACGAACATGCGGCAGCTGTATATTCCGCCGGGATTCGCCCATGGTTTTTGTGTGCTCAGCGGGGAGGCGGGGTTTCTCTATAAGTGCACCGATCAATATTCACCGGCCGATGAGCGAGGTATCGTATGGAATGATCCGGCCTTGGCCATTGCCTGGCCCGTAAAGATGCCGCTACTTTCCGCTAAGGATCACGCGTACAAGTGCCTGGCGGATATGACTGCGGAACTGCCTCGCTAGGACAGTGCTCGTATGTGGGACCATAGTCGTTCTGCCGTCTATTTGCAGGGCGCGTTGAATCCCTCCGAGAACGACTGAGCGTTCCCATTCAAAGCCCATTTCTCTTTCGGTCAGTACCACTCGGCCAGCCCTGGCTAGCTGGATTAATCGGCAAATTCAACAGAGCGATGACAGGAGTTCCAGTCTTGCTGTGCGCCATACCCGTATGTTATGTAGGAATCATTCCTATGTAGCCATCCATGAGACTGAACCTCGAAGAACTGTACACGCGTTTCCGTCGGCATGCTGTCCGTCTGACCCGGCAGCGCGCCGCCATCTATACGGCGTTGGCCGAAACCACCAGCCACCCGACGGCCGATGATCTTTACCAGGCGGTTAAGCGTCAACATCCGATGATTTCGCGCAATACCGTGTACTACACATTAGGCGTTTTGCGGCATGCCGGTCTGGTGCAGGAAGTCAACGTGGGTCATGAGGTGGCGCGGTACGACGGGAATGTCATGGAGCATCATCACTTGATCTGCCTGGGGTGCCGCCAGATAGTGGATATTATGGACGAAGCCTTGAATGAATTGGCCGTTTCCGATAGGCAGACGAAGGGATTTCATATTCTCGGCCATCGGGTTGAGTTCCACGGATATTGTGCGGGTTGTCAGTAGGCGAAGCCCGATGTCTCCTATGACGTAGCAGGCAGGAAATATTACATCATCAACGTGGGTAAGGAGGACCAGCATGGGAAACAGTTTGAAAGGCACAAAGAGTCACGAAAATCTCAAGCACGCATTCGCGGGAGAGTCCCAGGCCAACCGACGCTATCTTTACTTTGCACGTCGAGCCGACATTGAGGGCTATCCGGATGTCGGAGGATTGTTTCGTGATACATCCGAGGCGGAAACCGGCCATGCTTTTGGACACATGGATTTTCTGAAGGAAGTCGGCGATCCTGCCACCGGTGTGCCGATCGGGAATACGGAAGCCAACCTGAAGTCTGCCATCGAAGGAGAAACCTATGAATATACGCAGATGTACCCCGGGATGGCCAAGACGGCCCGCGACGAAGGATTCTCAGAATTGGCCGAATGGTTCGAGACCTTGGCGAAGGCCGAACGATCTCATGCCAATCGGTTTACGAAGGGCCTCGATAGCTTGAAGCAGTTATAATCTCCGGACAAGCCGACGGTTATGCAGAGCACGGGTGGGTCGGAGCCCTGTCCAGCTCGCTCGGCCCGTCCTGTTCATAGGCCGGAGCCTCTTTCTGAGTTAGGGATTTTTCTCTGTGAAAGCACTTCGCTTGCTTCAACCAGTCGATCCGGCAGCTCTCGAACAAGAAACGCTGCGTATTTACGATGTGTGCGACGGCTGCCGCCGCTGTTTCAATCTCTGTCCCTCCTTCAATACTCTGCTGGATCGGATTGACGAGTACGAGAGCGATGTGACGAAATTCACCCCCAGCGATCATCACCGCGTGGTCGACGAATGTTATTACTGCAAGTTGTGCTTCAACCATTGCCCCTATACGCCGCCTCATCAGTATGGAATCGATTTTCCCCTGTTGATGGCAGTGTGGAAAAAGCGCTTGGCTGGCGAGCGAGGCACTAGGTGGCGAAATTGGCTGCTGACCAGGACTGATCTGTTAGGACGAATGAATAGTGCATTCGCGCCGTTGGTCAATTGGGGGTTGAGCCAAGCAGTGGTTCGTCGCGTCCTCGAAACCGTGATGGGCGTCCACCGGGACCGGCAGGTTCTACACTATCAGGGTGAAACCTTTGCGCGGTGGTGGGCGCGGCGATCTCCAGCCCGCCAGACGACGGCAAAAAAAAAGGTGGCGTTGTTCGCCAGTTGCCTGGTCAATTACCAGGTCACCGATGTGGGCAAGGCGACCGTGCAGGTGCTCGAAAAAAACGGGGTACAGGTGGCGTTGCCTGATCAGTCCTGTTGCGGGATGCCGTCGTTCGATATTGGGGATACGGCTGCCATGGTAGCCGCGGCACAGCGGACTGTCGGTTTGCTGAAATCCTGGGTCGACCAGGGATATGATGTGGTGATTCCCGCTCCCAGTTGCAGCCTTATGGTGAAGCGCGAATATTTGAATCTCGTCACCGGAGAAGATGCAAAGCGGGTGGCTGAACATACGTACGATGTATGTGAGTACCTCATGAAACTCAAGCGCGAGGGGGGGTTGGCGATGGATTTCACACGCAAGCCTGGCCGGGTAGCCTATCAGGTGCCCTGTCATTTGCGAGATCAGAACATCGGTTTCAAATCAAAGGAACTGATGGAATGTGCCGGGGCACAGGTTGAGGTCATCGAAAAGTGCTCCGGGCATGATGGCTCCTGGTCGGCTAAGACTGAATTTTTCCCCCTCTCCATGAAGATTGCGCAGAAAGCGGTGCGCGTGGTTGAACAGGTACCTGCGGATCTCGTGGCATCCGATTGTCCATTGGCAGGGCTTCAACTCGATCAAGCGGGGGCCGCGGCGCATGTCGGAGGCAAGGCGGCACAGCATCCGATCCAGATCGTACGCGATGCCTATGGCTTGCCCAGCGATCCGCGTGCCTCGTGAGACGGCGCATGGATGGCCGGGAGAATAGCGTGGACAGTGGGGCTAGCCGATGAACCCTCTCACGCAGGATGAGTTGATTCCCCAGGAAAAGTACGAGCGGCAGCGCGATTCGTACCGCCAGACCATTATCGCGCTGAAGCGGCGTCGGCGCATTACCGTAGGTGACAAGGTCACATTAGTCTTTGAAAATCGAGAGACGCTGCGGTTTCAAATTCAGGAAATGATTCGCGTCGAGCGAATTGTCGATCCGCAAAAAGTCCAGGAAGAGTTGGAAGTATACAATGCACTCCTCCCGGCCTCGGGCGAACTGAGCGCCACCCTCTTGATCGAACTCACGGATCCTGACTCGATGAAGCACTGGCTTGATCTATTCATGGGTTTGGATCACGGACAGAAGGTTGCTCTTCGTGTCGGCGGCGACGTCATCTACGGCGAGTTCGAAGGGGGGCACAGCCACGAGACGAAGATCAGCGCGGTGCATTGTGTGAGGTTCCGTCCCACGTCCGCTATCGTGCAAGCCATCGGTGATCAGTCTGCGCGTGCGGCTCTCACAGTTCACCATGCCGGTTATGATGCCGAGACGGAGGTGCCTTGGGCGATGCGGGAAGAATGGCTCTCTGACATGAAAAGCCAAGGTTGAATGTTCGCTGCTCAATGTCCAGCGAAGCCGATTTTCATTGAGCATTGAAGAGTGAGAATTGATCATTTTGGCTGTTATCCTCCTTACAAAGCGCCTTGAATTCGCCGCCTCCCACCGATACCACAAGCCGGAGTGGGATGCTGCGAAGAATCGAGCCACCTTCGGCGCCTGCAATAACGACCCGGGCCATGGCCACAACTATATGTTGGAAGTGACGGTGGCGGGTGAAGTCGATCAGCGAACCGGCATGGTGGTCAATCTCTTCGACCTGAAGCGGGTGTTGCTGCAGGTCTTGGAAGAATTCGATCACAAGCATCTCAATCTCGACCTGCCCTATTTCGAGCGGCAGATTCCGACGTCCGAGAACATCGCGCGTGTCATCTGGGACAAGCTTCACGTCCAGAGCGACATTGGTACGCTACGGCGTATCTCATTGTATGAAGATGAGGATCTTTGCGCGGATCTGACGCTTGAAGCGGGCCTCGATGTCGCGTCGGTCACACGACGCTATTCGTTTACGGCCGTGCATGACGGCCATCGTGGTCATACGTGGGACCTGTTTGTGACGGTTCATGGAGGGATCGATCCTGAAACCGGCATGGTCACTGATATTGTGGCCCTTGATCGGCTGTTGAAAGAACGTGTGCTGTCCCTATTCGACGGACGGGACCTGCGTGTCGTGCTGGGTACAGATGCCGTTACCGGAGAATACTTGGCTAAGGCGGTATGGGATCGTATCGCAGCGGCCATCCCGGCAGGCACCCTGCAGCTCATCAAGTTGGTTCAAACTCGCGACCTGATCTACGAATACGCCGGTTGAGCCCCTTGCTCATCTTCCTGTCGGCATCCTCTGCTCTTTGGTTGTGTGACACCTGCCCGTCAGGCATGGTAGAGGCACTCCTTGCCCTCTCACCCTGACTCACTGCAGATACCATTGCCGGTTGAGATATAAGGCGATCATCCGGGAGTCGCAGGATGCCTCCTGGGCGTCGTGACGTCACGATCGGGAGAGTAGGACTAAAAGGATCGCAACGGAGAGGAGAAGGGTCACCGCGAGGACGCCCTTCGCGATCCGCAGAGCACGTTTTGTGGCGCTCAATGTTCCGTGGAGCTGCACGATGGTTTCTGCCTGCATGGCGATGGTCCGCTGCTGAGCTTCGATCTGTTCCTGAAGCGCCGCAAGCGCTGGCTCAGGAGGCGTCGATTCCACTGGCGGGGGGGCGACAGTGCGAAATCGTTCGAAGGTTTTAAGGAGCTCCGGGGCCTTCTCGATGACCACTGGTAATAATTTTTTGACGAGGTGCAACGCTGTGACCCAAGGGATGCTCATGTGCTTCGCCTCTGTTTTGAGGGAGAATGAGAGAATCGATGCCTGTTCATTAAACACAACCGGCGACCAAATCCACAAGCCTTCATGTCGCCCGCGCCGCCTATAGGGGTCTCCCCGGTGTCGATCACATTCGTGAATCGCTAGATGCGTTGTGAGCGACCGCTCGCATTAAAAAACGGAGGCTATCATGAAGGTCATTCCAAATGTGGCGGGCAACCCGGCTGAGGGCTATCACGTGGTGGAAGATATCGTGGGAACGACTATCCGGCAATTCAAGCCGGAGGACAGTGCGATGGATGTGGCCCCATCGAGATAGTCACCAGCCATGTGGGTGGAGCGCCTGAGGTGGGCAAAGACTATGAGTTTTTGGAATTCATTAATGAAGGGGATGTCCTTCGCGCTATCGACAGGGGAATGGATCTCAAACAGGTGAGGGCGCAAGACATTACGAATTCGGCCTTCGTTGGTGTGAAAGAAGATACCACGTTGAGCTGCGTCGCGCGCATGTTTGAAATGGGGTTTCAGGTCCTGCCGGTGGTGCAGGACGGCAAGGTGGTCCGATCCATTACCCGGCATGGTTTGCTGCGAGCGCAACTAGGGCTCGGGCCATCGGTGGATGAAGTGGGGTAAGGCAAAGAGTAGGCTGCAGAAAGATTCCCTCGTCGGCAGTTCTTGCCGGGACGTCTGCTAGAAGGTGAGGCCAGAATATAGAACTTCGTGATTTATTTGGATCTCCGTCGAACGAGCACCGTGGCCTGAAAGTTGTAGAGACACAGGCCTGAGGTTGGTGGCGTTGCCTGTTTCGAGCCGGAGGTGCTGACGCAATGATGTCCATCTGGGAATTCTTGAGCCAAGATGTGGCTCTATTCGGGGGGCTCCATAGCCCCTTGTTGAGCTGGTTTGGGTCCTGTGGGTTGTTGGTCTTTTTTCTGTGGCATGTGAGCCGGCTTACAACAGCCGTTTCAATCGTGCAAGGTTGCTACACGCGCGTGTGGCCGACGTTAACGCGTCTCAGCAGCAGTCGCAAAAGCCTGCAATCCGAGTGGTTGACGATTCCCGGTTTGGGCGACACCAAGAAAACGACGAATCCCCCGGGGTCCCCATCGGACCGCATTGATTTGGAAGATCTCCAGACGCTGGATAAAGCCATGCGTCGTGAAGCGCGGCTTGAGCAGGCCTGGTTACATTTTCGGAAGACCTTCGTGGTGGAGCGAACCGCTTGGTTCATCGAGCCGAGGGTCTTTGCCACACGCACAGCGGCCGACTTTTTCCCTCGCGATCTCCTGAATGGACGACTGAATCTGTCTTTCTATAATCAGTTTCCCTCGTTGATCACAGGAATCGGCCTATTACTGACGTTTTTGGCCATTTTGATCGGCTTGAGCAAACTCCATGCGGATGGCTCTCATATCGTCGGCATCCAAGGGTTGATCAACGGATTGGCGGGTAAGTTTCTGACCTCGATTGTCGGGTTGGTCTGTGCCAACCTGTTTGTGCTCATTGAAAAGTCTGCCATGCATCGTTTGGCGACGACACAACAGCAGTTCGTCACCATGGTCGATGAATTGTTTCCTCGCAAAACCATGGAGCAGATGCTCGAGAATCTCACGCCGGGTGTCGGCCCCTCGGTGGCACCGACGGCGGCTTCAGGAGATCTCGGCGATCGCCTGGCGGGGACTCTCAGTGATCGCTTGAGTCCCACCGTGACCGCGCTTAGGGAGGCAGTGGAGCTGTTGGGCTGTCGGGAGCCCGGGAGACGTACCGAAACTCCCGATCGGCTGGCTGAAGACTTGTCACGAGTGATGCAGCAGACCATGGCGGCGCCGATTCAGGAATTGAACCAGGCGATTCAGGCGCTCGCACGCTCGGTGGATGAGCTTAAGCGCGAGCATGGTGTGAAACCGGTGGAGAATGAATTTGAATCCTCTTGTTTCGACGAAACTCCAACTCCGGAGGTCGGTCATGACATGGTGCCTGAGAATAGTATGCTGGGGTTACGGTGGTTTGCGAATTGGCGGCAAGGTGCTTCGATGAAGGGCGCTGTCTGAGATGAATGCGAATTCCTCGCCGGGTTCGCAAGAACACTCGTCGGTGCTCACCGTTGGCGTCACGGATTTAATGACCTCTCTGGCCGTCATTTTCATTCTGCTCTTTAGCGCCTACGTCACCAAAGTATCCGAAACGGAATCACAGGCGACGGAATCACAGGCGAAGGTGCCCGTTCCTCCTGCGCCGGTACTTGAGCGGAAGACGGCCAGGACCACGACCGACGACATTAAGGGCTTGCTGCGCGCGCACTTCCAACGGTTCGATCTCTCGCTCGATGCCGACCCTCTCGATCCGAATGTCGTACGGATTGTGGTACCGGACGCCCTACTCAATTTTGAGTTCGGCAAGGGTTCGCTCTCGTCGGTCGCGGATCGATTTTTGGCAGACGCCATGCCGAGCTATGCGACGCTGCTCTGCGGTACCTTGCGAGATCGGATTGACTCACTGATGATCGAAGGCCATACCGACGATCGCGGGTCTGACATTTACAATTTGAAACTGAGCCAGGAGCGGTCGCTGAATGTGATGGTGAAGGGGTTGGAGGTCATCCAGGATTCGGCACCCTGGGCCTATCGCTGCTTCCACGAAAAGACCTCGGCCAGTGGGCGAGGCCGGCAGGACCTGGTCCTGGACGACTCACGTGTGCTCGATCGGGACAAGAGCCGGCGGGTGGTGTTTAAGATCCGCCTGCGACCTGGGGATCAACCGGCGGAATTGCGTCAGGTCATGCGTCCGGCTGAATCGCAGACGTTCAGCTCTCGTCTCTTTTAGCCTCCGCCAGCCGACTTCGCATCTCTCGCGCAGCGAAATCCGACGTCGTTCCGGCGGGCATCCGGAACATACCCACCCCGATTTGTCGATCGGATCGTCTGGGAATCGTTATTCCAGGCGCCTCCGCGCAGGGCCCTGAGCGGGCCTGCTTTGGGCCCTATCGGATTGTCGCGAGGACTGAACTGATAGTAAACGGGATCGTACCAGTCGGCGACCCATTCCCAAAGATTTCCGGCCAAGTCGTACACCCCGTTCGGAGACTTGCCAGGCTCATATTTCCCGACCGTAGTCAGCGTGTCATAACCTTGCCACTTGCTTTGGCCTGCATTGGCATGGGCCTTGGTCGGATGCACGCTGCCCCACGGGTAGATCCGGCCCTCGGTCCCGCGTGCGGCCATTTCCCATTCTGCTTCTGTCGGCAGCCGCTTTCCCACCCACCGGCAGTAGTCGCGCGCATCGTACCAGTTGACGCCGATTACCGGTTTGTCACCTTGAGATCCCGTCGCGGCTTCATTCCACTTAAACGGGGGGTCCGGTTTCTGCGAGGTGAGAAATTCGGCATAGCGGGAGACGGTGACTTCGTATACCTCAAGATAAAAGGCCTTGAGCGCCACGCGATGGACCGGCTGTTCATCATCTTGGCCGCGATCGCTGCCCATGGCAAACTCGCCGGCAGGGATAAGCGCCATCGACACATCGTTGCGCGTGTCGACCATGAGGGTGATGGGCTCAATATTTAGGGAGTTTGATGGACCATTCGCCTCCAGTCGCACCGGAGAGAGGAGGCAGCTCAGTAGTGTGATGCCGCAATGAAAGAATACAGTAAAATGCATCGGTGGACTTTGATGACCTGTCACAGTGGTTCAAAAAATGAGGCTTCGTGAATGTATTGTATCGCGTCTCCACGCGAAAATGTGTTTTGAGATTGTTCCTTTGATCGTGCGGTGTCACCTCGCGATGCGCTGTGGAATGAAGTTGGGTACGGCGAGGACGGCCGTCAGAGGAGTGGAGAGTTACTTCACAAGATGATCGGAGATCAGCCTGGCCAGCTCAGCTGAGTCGATCACTCCTTCACGAGTCAGGAGTAGTTTGCCCTGCGCGAAGAAGTGGGTCGTGGGGTAGGTCTCAAACGTGTGCGCTTTCTTGATCTCGCGGCATCGGCCGGGTACGTGCATCTTCGCCTTGCCGATCTTGATGGCCGGGAATTTTGCGGCAGTGGCTTCTAAAATCGGGTCATACTGATTGCAGGGTTCGCAGGTGGCCAGGCCATAGGCCACCACCGCGCCGGCACTCTCGGTAAACTCTTTGTAATTCTCGTCGCGGACGTCTTGGACTGTGCCGTTCATTCCATCCTCTCCAGCCATAGCCGGGGACCGGGCGCAGGCCTAATCGTCGCCTTGCCAGCCCAGTCCTCAGCCTGTAGCTAGCTCAGCTTCGCGAGCGCCGCGAGAATATCTTTGTCCTCCCGCGCCACCTTGATTTCCTGAACTTTCACATAGGCAACTTTGCCGTTCTTGTCCACGATCACCGTCGCGCGCTTGCCGCAATTCAACGGCTCAAAGTACAACCCGTACTTCTTGACGACCTCACGGTTGTAGTCGGAAAGGAGGCGGTGCTTGAGATCCAACGAATCCGCCCAGGCCTTGTGGGAGAAAAAGCTGTCGCAGCTGATGCCGAACAGCTCGGAATTCGCCCCCTGGAACTTCGGAAAGTCATCCGTCAAACATTTATTCTCACCCTGACACACAGGACTCCAGTCGAGCGGGTAGAAGGCTAATACGACATTCTTCTTCCCTTTGAACTCGCTGAGCTTCACATCCTTCTGGTCCTGATCTTTTAATGTGAAATCCGGCGCGGTATCGCCGACCTTAATTTCTGCAGCCACATCACTCATTGCATTCCTCCTAGGTTAGATCCATACGACTACGCAAAACCTTTTTGTGGTACCACGCCTGGAAAAACCTTGTCAACGGGGCCAGAAGACCTAGGAAAACCAACGGCTGAAACAAAGAATTGATGTTGCAGTGGTTTTTAGATAAAGACGGCCCCCGCGGTTAGGTTGTCTCAGCCGTGATTTGTCGGAATGTAACCATGCGACCACCCGGCGTGGCCGTGCGATGTTTGATGAAGCGAATGGTCTGCGCAAGAACAGTCAGGTCCATGGTATTTCCGATTTTTTGATTGTGCCCGACGCGCAAAACCCCGTCAGCGGCTGACGTAAGGAGGGCGATGGTCTCGGTCTCCGGGAGGCCTCGAGGCTGAATCACTTCCAACTCATCCAAACCGAATTTGGTCAGGCCCAGAGTGTGGAACCAATCGGATGAGTAATCATCGGTCTCGTTATGTTGGACCGTAATATGGTCGCGGACTCGAAAGGCATCCAACGGGCGATCATTCCAGTCTGAAGGATTCAGGTACTCTTGGCACATCACATCGAATGCCGTACCTTGCGTGAGCAAGGTCAAGCCGCGAGCGAGCCGGGCGACGACGAGCACCGTATCTGCGATGGTGCCTGGTGTGGCGCCGGTAGGAGAAACGGTGCCGACCTCTCGGTGATCCCAGGACAGGACGCGGTGCCACTGTGCCGCGTCGGCTTCAGGCAGGCGGGTCAGAAGATGGGCGTGCCAGGGGCCGTGATGGGTTCTGACCGGGCATCCAGGCTCGCTTTTGAGGTAAGTGAGCGGACCTCCGTACTGAGCGTCGTACCAGCTTTTCAGCTCGTCAAGCGACGGAGGAGTATCGTGATAGCCCATCAGGTAGAGCGGAGGCTTGGCCTGAGCAGACTTCGGGGCTTTTTTCCGGATCTTCATGCAGGCCGCACGCCAGGGCGTGCAGCGCCTAGCGTGGTCACTTTGAGCTTTTCTTGGCTTTCCGGCGATCGTCCGGGTTGAGAAGCCGTTTCCGAAGGCGGAGATGCTTCGGTGTCACTTCGACCAGTTCGTCTTGGCCGATGTATTCCATGGCGAATTCCAGCGACATTTCACGCGGCGGTGTCAGCACTAACGCCTCGTCCGTGCCTGAGGCGCGCATGTTGCTCAATTGTTTCTGCTTGCAGACATTAACGTCCAGGTCCTCGTCACGGCTGTTTTGTCCGACGACCATCCCCTGGTAGACTTCAACCGAGGCGCCGATGAACAATTCGCCCCGTTCCTGAGTCATAAAGAGGGCATAGCCCGTGCTGGATCCGCCTTCGAAGGCCACCAGGGACCCGTGGGGTGCCATCAGGAGCGTCTTTTCGTCAGCCGGCGCATAGTCGGAAAATACGTGATGCAGAATGATGGTACCGCGGGTCTTCGCCAGCAAGATATTCTTCAGGCCGATAATGCCGCGAGTGGGGATGTGATACTCAATGTGCATTTCGCTGGCGGTGCCCTCGGAATGCACGAGCTTCATATGACGAAGTTCGCCGCGCCGTTTGCCGATCTCCTCAATGACCGGACCTTGATACTCGGAGGGAACTTGGATCGTGAGCTCTTCAAACGGTTCTGTCACCTGATCGCCGTCTCGATGAAGAATGACCTCAGGCTGCGAGATCTGCAGCTCGTACCCTTCGCGACGCATTTGTTCGATGAGCACTCCGAGATGCAACTCGCCGCGGCCGGCTACGAGGAATCGGTCGGCGCTGTCGGTTTCCTGCACGCGCAACGACACGTTGGTTTCCAATTCTTTGAACAGCCGCTCACGGAGGTGACGAGAGGTGAGGTATTTCCCTTCGCGACCGGCGAACGGGCTGTTGTTTACTGAAAACGTCATTTGCACGGTTGGTTCATCGATCGTCACTCGCGGGAGTGCGACGGGATTCGCCGGATCGGCAATGGTATCCCCGATATTCACTTCTTCCAGTCCGGAAAGTGCCACGATTTCACCGGCTTCAGCTCCTTCGATATCCG